>JBIKIB010000241.1:0-5884 GCA_044361845.1 Chitinophagaceae bacterium
GAAGGCATTTTCCAGCTTTGGGATCATTCCTGCAAATATTTTATTTTCCTGCTTCAGTCTCTCGAATTCCGTGGGGCCGATCTGTGGGATGCGGGTTTGTTCGTCTTCTGCATCGAGCAGTACGCCGGCCTTTTCGAAACAGTACAGGAGTGTGGTATCATGGCGAGCGGACATTGCTTTGGCGATTTCCTGGGCGATGGTGTCGGCATTGGTGTTGAGCAGTTGTCCTTTGCCGTCGTGGGTGATGGGTGCGATGACGACCGACAGGCCGCTGTCAAGCCATTGCGTCAGCCTCTCCGAATCCACGTTGTCCACATCTCCCACGAACCCATAGTCTGTCAGGGGATGAATGCGTTTGTGTGCACTGATGACGCCTGCATCTGCGCCACATATGCCGATGGCGTTGCAATGCATTGATTGAAGGCTGGCGACGATGTTTTTATTGATGAGTCCTGCGTAGACCATCGTGACGATGCGGAGTGTTTCAGCATCCGTGATCCGTCGTCCGTCAACCATGTGTTGCGGGATCTGCAGTGCTGATGCGAGTTGGGTCGCGATCTTACCGCCACCGTGGACGAGCAGCTTCCTACCGGGCAGGCCGGCGAATGAGGAGAGGAACTGCTGCAGCCTGCCATCATCATCTATGATATTGCCTCCGACCTTGATGATATGCAGTGGTGGTTTCATATTCATCGATTGGTGTTGGTCATTGCCTCGAGCATCCCGGAGAGCACCGCTTGTGCGGCCCATACCCTGTTGGATGCCTGTTGGGTGATAATGCTATTTGTGCCATCGAGTATCTCGTCGCTCAGCTCGACGTTGCGCCTGACCGGCAGGCAGTGCATGACCTTTGCCTGTCGGGTATGGGCGAGTTTTTCACCGGTGAGCATCCATCCCGGGTCGTTGCAATAGATCTTACCATAATCATGGAATGTGCTCCAGTTCTTCACATAGACGAAGTCCGCATCCTTCAGCGCTTCATCCTGGTCATGGATGATCGTTGCGCCCCGGGTGAACTGTTCGTCGAGTTCATAGTCCTCAGGATGTGTGATGACGAAGTCTGCACCGCCCCATGCGTTCACCCATTGTGCGAAGCTGTTCGCCACGCATTGCGGCAGCGGCTTGACATGTGGAGCCCAGGTGAGCACGATTTTTGGTCTGCGACGGATGAGTTCGGAATTTTCGTGTATGCATTCCCGTATGGTGATGATATCGGTCAGGCTTTGGAGCGGATGCAGTGTCGAGCTCTCCAGGCTCAGCACGGGGATGCCTGCGAATCGGATGAACTGGTTGATGTATAACTCACTATAGTCCTCTTCGCGGTTCTTCAGTCCCGGGAAGGTGCGTATGGCGAGTATGTCGAAATATCGTGCCAGCACAGGTGCGGCATCCCTTACATGTTCCACCGTGCTTCCGCTCATGATGGCTTCATCTTCGAATTCCAATGCCCACCCTTCAGAAGTGATGTTGAAGATGATGCATTCCATCCCCAGCTGTCTTGCGGCCACCTGTGTGCTGAGTCGTGTCCTCATGCTGGGGTTCAGAAAAAGACACCCGATCCTTTTATGATGGCCCAGCGTCTCACTCTTCCAGGGATCCTTTTTGAACGCCAATGCCCTGTCCACAAGGGCGTTTATGTCGCTGACATCTGCTGCGGAGATGAATTGCCTCATGGCTTTGGGTTTGTTGGGATGTTATTGAAAGTGTTGACTTCAGACCTGAGTGTTTCCAGAAAATACGATGCATCCTGTTCCGGTAGGGCAAGGGATGGGAGGAGTCTTGTCACGTTGGGTTTCGCTTCTCCGGTGAATATCCTGCGGCGGAGCAGCAGCTGCTTTCTGAGGTCTTTCATCCGATCGGGCACATCAAATCCGATCATCAGCCCCCTTCCCCTTACATTTTCCAATCCCGGTATGGATGTTAAGTCTCCCATGAGCCTGTTGCCCATTTTTGTGGCATGTTCCATGAGATTTTCTGCTTCCATGACTTCCAGTACGGCGAGTGCGGCGGCACATGCCAGGTGGTTTCCTCCGAAGGTTGTGCCGAGCATCGAGTGTTTGGGCAGGATATGTGGGGCGATCAGGATGCCACCCACCGGAAATCCGTTACCCATGCCCTTTGCGATGGAGTAAATGTCTGCATTGACGCCGGCGAAATCGTGGCTAAAGAATCTGCCGCTTCTTCCATAGCCGCACTGCACGCTGTCTGCTATGTAGACTGCACCATGAAGATCGCAAAGGGTTCTTATCTGCCGAAGGAATCCATCTTCTGCCACATGAATGCCACCCACGCCCTGTATGCCTTCAATGATCACGCCTGCTATTTCACGGCCATGGATCCTGAAGCAGTCCTCCAGTGCCTGTTGGTGATTGAAGGGCAGGAAGATGATATTGTCGGTCTCGTTCACGGGTGCGACTATATTGGGATTGTCTGTGGCGGCGACAGCGAGGGATGTCCGGCCATGAAAACCTTTCCGGAATGCCACGATCTTCCTGCGGCCGGTGTGGAACGAAGCGAGCTTCATTGCATTCTCATTCGCTTCCGCGCCTGAGTTGCAGAGGAATAGCTGGAAGTCGTTTTTCCCGGAGACCTTTCCGAGCTTGTCGGCGAGTTCCTGTTGCATAGGTATCCTTATGGAATTGCTGTAGAACCCTACTTTGTTGAGCTGATCGGTTATGCGCTGAACATAGTGTGGATGGGTATGCCCGATGCTGATGACGGCATGTCCGCCATACATGTCAAGGTATTGGTTGCCTTGTTCATCCCACACGTGCGAACCTTTCGCCCGTACAATGGTGATATCGTTGATGGGATATACGTCGAATAGTTTCATTTGATGGAAATTTACCGCGATCAGCGGGTCTAAAAATAGTTGGCTTTAAGTCGAAGACCTGTCCTCTCATCGATGTTGAACATGATGTTCATATTTTGCACGGCCTGTCCTGATGCACCTTTCAGCAAGTTATCGATGGCTGAGTGCACCACAAGCATATTTCCCACTTTTTCTAACTGGATCAAGCAGTTGTTGGTGTTCACGGCTTGTTTGAGGAAGACAGGATCGCTGCTCATGTGCGTGAATGGATGGTCGTCATAGAACCTTGCATAGAGATCCTGGAGTGCTTGTATATCGACGTTGCAGCGGAGTTGTGAGCTGATGAATATGCCGCGTGTGAAATCACCGCGCCAGGGTACGAAATGCACCTCTGCCTCATTCTCGTGTTGAAGCTGGCGGATGGATGCGCTTATCTCGAGCATATGCTGGTGGGTGAGTGTCTTATATGCCTGAATGTTATTGGCACGCCAGCTGAAATGTGAGGAAGCGGACAGGCTTTGTCCGGCCCCGGTGGAACCTGTGATACCGGTACTGTGCACCTGGTCAAGGAGTCCGGCCTTGGCGAGGGGAAGCAGGCCTAGCTGTAACGCGGTTGCAAAGCATCCCGGATTGGCGATATTGCCGGCATGTTGGATCTGGTCACGATTCAGTTCAGGAAGGCCGTAGATGAAAGTCCTTTTGTCGAGTTGGTTGGTTCCCGGCAGGCGAAAGTCCTGTGATAAGTCGATGATGCGTACATATTCCGGGATATCATGCTCCAGCAGGAATTTGCGTGATTCACCATGTCCGAGGCAAAGGAAAAGCACATCGATGTCATTTGTCAGGGTGTCGGTGAAGCGGATATCCGTTTGTCCGACAAGGTCGTGATGTACCTTGTACAGTGGGTTTCCTGCGTTGCTTTTGCTATGAACGAAGGAGATCTCCGCCAGGGGATGGTTGAGCAGGATGCGGATCAGTTCACCTCCCGTGTATCCGGCACCACCGGCGATGCCTGTTCTGATATTATCCATATGCTTTTTTCATGTGTGGTTCAGGATCCGGAAGCGGGGTTGTTCACGGCATTCCATATCGCTGTCTGGTTGCCAAAGATCCTGCTGAATCCGCGTACATCCTGGCCGCTGAATCCGGTATTCATTTCGCCGTACTTGCCGAATCTGCTGCTCATCAGATCGAATTCGGAAGCTATGCCGGTGATCTGAAAGCGGTAAGGCATCAATTGCACGAAGACTTCTCCAGTCACGTTTTGTTGTGATTGCAGCAGGAAGGCTTCTATATCGCGCATGACAGGGTCCATGATCTGTCCTTCATGCAGCCAATTGCCGTAGAACTGGGCAAGTGAGTCTTTCCATTGCAGTTGCCATTTTGTGAGGACATGTTTTTCCAGTGCGTGGTGCGATTTGAGGATCACCATGGGTGCTGCGGCCTCAAATCCTACACGTCCTTTGATGCCTATGATGGTATCGCCTACGTGGATGTCGCGACCGATGCCGTAAGGAGCTGCAATTTGTTGCAGATATGCGATCGCTTCGGAAGGATGGTTGAAATCGATGCCATTGATCCCATAGAGTTCACCTTTTTCGAATCGGAGGATCACTTCTTCCTGTTCGTGTTTTGTCACTTGGGTCGGCCATGCTTCTTCCGGCAGCATCCCTTTGGAGGAGAGTGTTTCTTTTCCTCCCACACTGGTTCCCCAAAGGCCTTTGTTGATGGAGTAAAGTGCTTTGCTGAAATTCATATCGATACCCTTGCCTTTGAGGTATTCGATTTCTTCTTCACGACTGAGCTTCAGGTCGCGGATCGGTGTGATGATCTCCGTCCCCGGTATCATGATATGAAAGATCATATCGAAACGTACCTGATCGTTACCGGCGCCTGTACTGCCATGCGCCACTGCATCCGCTTTCAATTTTTTCGCATGTGCTGCGATATGCAGGGCCTGGCTGAGCCGCTCAGCACTTACACTGAGTGGATAGGTGTTGTTTTTCAGGACGTTTCCGTACACGAGGAACCGGATGATCCGATCGTAATAGTCTTTCACGGCATCGACCGCTGTGTGGGATGACACGCCCAGGCGCCGTGCGTGCTGTTCGATATCCGTAAGTTCCGCTTCGGAGAATCCGCCGGTGTTGACGATGATGCTGTGCACCTCATACCCTTTATCCTCTGCGAGATATTTCACACAGTATGACGTGTCCAAACCTCCGCTGAATCCCAATACTACTTTCTTTGACATGTTATTGATGTTCGGCTATAGATTGAAGAATAGGCTTATCAGTGACTTTGCAGGCTTGGTTCCGGGAGCCGGCTTTTCTTTTTTCAGGAAAGGCTGCAGGAATTTCCATTGTTTGAATCCGATCAGCCTTTCAAGGCCTTTCGCATTTTCTTTGAAGAATTCGGTGGTCTCCTCGGGCTCGTAATGATCTTGCGGATCATATAGCATGGCCGTGCACATACAGTTTTTACGATCCTTGCTCATGAGGATCTCGTAGTTCACACAGCTTTTGCATCCTGCCCAGAATGCTTCATCCTGGGTGAGTTCCGAATACGTCACAGGTTCGTAGCCCAACTCTGAGTTGATCTTCATGACAGCGAGACCCGTCGTTAGTCCGAACAACTTGGCATTCGGGTATTTCTTTCTGCTGAGGGCGAAGATCTTTTTTTTGATCTTTTTCGCAAGTCCTCCCTTTCGGAACTTCGGTGATACGATCAGTCCGGAGTTGGCGACATATTCTCCATGGCTCCATGTCTCTATGTAGCAGAATCCTGCCCATTCGCCGTCTTCCGACAATGCGATCACGGCCTTTCCTTCACGCATCTTTTCCCTTATGTATTCAGGGCTGCGTTTTGCAATTCCGGTACCCCTGGCTTTTGCGGACTCTTCCATTTCCAGGCAGATCGTTTCTGCGAAATGAAAGTGCGACTCATCGGCTATGAGGACCTGATAATTTTGTTGTTGCTGTTCCATTATGAATGCTGGTGAGATAGGGAATATGCAATACCGGAATGTCCGGATCAAGGTCTTTTCCCCTGTGATCGGGGAAATATAGTCCC
>JBIKIB010000242.1:0-5866 GCA_044361845.1 Chitinophagaceae bacterium
CTGGCCCCTTCGTTTTCTGTGACGAACAGGGCATTCCCCGCACAGTAAAGCCGCTTCGGATCATGTGGGGAGAAGAATATGGGGAAATTCCACTGGAAACGGTATTTCAGCACGTCAGCTCCCGCACCCATGGGATTGTCGGGCCACACGGAGATGGCGCGGTTCTCGCCGGTACGATGATCCAGCCGGGAAAGATATCCGCCGTAATTCCCGCCATAGACGATATCCGGGTTCAACGGGTCTGCCACCACATATCCGCTCTCTGCCCCGGCGGTTTCCTCCCAGTCATTTTCAGTGATGGCCATGCCATAAGTGGATGATTTGATGCGGATGGTGGAGTTGTCCTGTTGTGCACCCAGGATGCGGTACGGGAAAGAATGATCCGTGGACACCCGATAGATCTGTGCTGTCGGTTGATTCATGTAGGTACTCCAGTTAGTGCCCCCATCGAAGCTCACCTGCGCTCCGCCATCATCACCGACGACCATACGGCTTCCATCTGCCGGATCGATCCATAGATCATGATGATCACCATGCGGCGTCCGGATACTCTGGAAGGTCTTGCCACCATCGCGGCTGCGCATGAAATTGACATTAGGGCAGTACACCATCTGCTCATTCTTCGGGTCGACATAGACCTTCGTATAATACCATGCCCTTTGGCGGATATTATTGTCGCTATTTTGCAGCGTCCATGTCTCGCCCGCATCAGCACTCACATAAAGCCCTCCGTTCGCATTTTCCACGATGGCATAGACCTTGTCGCTGTTTGATGGGGCCACGGCCACACCCACGATGCCCCATACCCCTTTTGGCATGCCTTTCTTTGATGTGAGGGCTGTCCAGGTTTCCCCACCATCAACACTCTTCCATAGTCCGCTGCCCTCACCACCACTCTCGAGGCTGTAAGGAGTGCGGATGACGCGCCAGGTACCGGCATAGAAGACGGAAGGGTTGCCGGGGTCCATGACAAGATCGCTGGCACCGGTTTGGTCATTGACGAACAAGGTCCGCTTCCATGTCTTGCCACCATCGGTCGTTTTGTACACGCCACGTTCTTGATTGGGCCCGAAAAGATGCCCCATCACGGCAGCCCAGACGATATCCGGATTACGGGGGTGCACAATGAGGCGGATGATATGTCGTCCGTCTTTAAGACCTACATTCCTCCATGTGCGTCCCGCATCGTCACTGCGCCAGACACCACCCAAACCTTCACTCACATTGCCACGCATGGTGTTCTCCCCTTCTCCGGCGTAAACGATCTGTTCATCGGAAGGAGCGACCGCCACGGCACCTATGGAACTGCCAAAATACCGGTCTGAAATATTCTTCCAGTTGCTGCCCCCATCATTGGTCTTCCATACACCGCCGCCAGTGGCCCCGAAATAGAAAGTGTTACGATCCCCATAACTACCCGCTACGGCAGCACTTCTGCCTCCCCTCCAGGGACCAACAAGACGATACGCCACTTTGGAGAGAAGCACTTCATCGGCAGCCGGCACCAGCACAGGGTTTGGCTGCTTTTTGATCTTTTGCGAGAGCGCAGGGATGGAGATGAATGCAAGGAAAAATATGGACAGAAGCTTCTGCATGGTGGATGGATTGAAGGTTGTAAGGTACGATAGCCTGATGAAAATATTCCTGACGAAAGGGATGTATAAATCGAAATTCAGCCACCGTGACAAGCATCACCCCGGCATTCGAACAGCGGAAAAAATCGGTAGTATGCAAAACAGGATCATACTGGCCGGGTATGGGCTTGGAATAACCATACCACCCCCAAAAAAGAAGATAAAAAAAATCCCCCGCCGAAGCGAGGGATGGGGGTCATAGCCTTGTCAGCGGTTTCCTTTTTGCTCTTGGCCTTGGAGGGTACGGACTAAAACGGGCCGGATTAAAGCGAAACCGGACATAGGATGTCCCCTGCTTTTTTTTGACATTGCAGGCAAAAGATCGCCAGGCACCGCCACAAAAAACTGTGCGCTTTTTCTTATGAGTTGTTATGATATGATCCCTGGTCCTCCGTATGGGATGGCCCTTACTACGGCATTCAGATGATATTGATATGCGCCCGGATCCGGGACTTGTGTGCTTTGCTGACTGGGATCCTCTCCCCACGAATGCTCAACTCATCGTCATGAAGATCCTCCACCTGCGACAGGTTGACGATATATGAACGATGCACCTTCATGAACCTCGACGCATCCATCCTTGACTCAATATTCTTGATGGTATTATGCGTCACATATTTTTTTTGCTGCGTGGTGAATCGAACATAATCACCCATGCTTTCTATATACAAGATGTCATCGGTGTTAAGGCGGATGAGCTTTCCATCGACCTTGATGAACATATGTGGAACGCCCGCCGCTTCTTCCGCATCCTCTTTTCTTGCCTTCACCTTCTGAATGGACTCAAGGAATCGGGTGTATGTGAAAGGCTTTCGCATGTAGTCTGTCACATTGTACTGAAAAGCATTATAGGCGTATTCCGTCTTCGATGTCGTGAGGATCACCTGCGGGATCACCCCGAGGCGGTCCATCATTTCAAACCCCGAGATACCCGGCATCTCCACATCCAGAAAAATGAGGTCGGCAGGATGTTCTGTCAGATGCACCAGGGCATCCTCTGCATTGAGAAAATGTGCCTTCACATCCACAAGCCCGCATTTAATGCAAAATTTACGGAGGATGTCAGCCGCCGGTTGCAGGTCTTCCACAATGACACTTGAAAAGATCATGCCCTCCTGTTATTATGTTCGTTCAGTCGCTGTTGTTCTATGCGCATAAGCATCAGTGCATGGTGGACAATCGTTCGAAAACTGTCGTAAGCCGAATCCAATTGCCCCGTTTTGTCCTTAAACGCACAAAAGTCCTCAAAATTTTGTGCAGCATCCTGAACTTGTAACATTCCTAGGTATCCATAGATGGGTTTAATCTTATGCAAGAGCTTCCTCAGCTCATCAGTCGCACCTGTATTCACATGCTTTTCAGCCAGTTGCAGGGATTCTTCGATATGCGGTATGGACGATGTGAAGATCTCCTCGGCAGTCAACGTATCTCCGCCGTATAATTCTTCGAGAAAAAGACGATCGAATCCATCAGAGAAAATGAAACCGCAATCTTTTACGACATCCGCCATGGTTCACAATTTTATAGGTGTAGTTCACGTTGAGGGGATACGTACCTGCGATCCTACGGGACCGCACCCACCCTATCCAACCCTTGATGAAAACGAATGTCTTCAATCAGATAGTATCCATACCCAAAACATTTTTGGATAATGGGATACGGAGCAGCATGCCATGGGAATTGCGAAAGCGGATCCTGAGGCTGAACCTGTTCCTGCTATTTGCCCTGGTGGTGGCCTTCACCAGCCTGGTCTTCAGCTATGTGAACCAACTCTTCGTGAGCTCCATGGTTCACCTTTTTGCGGTCTTCCTCGTCACCATCGGGTTTTTCCTGAACAAAGACGGAAAACTGGCCGCATCAAAATTCGTCGGGATACTCACCATAAATATCCACCTATTTGTCATCAGCCATCTAGAGGGACTCCGCTCGGGAACCTACATGCTGATATTCCCGCTGCTGTTCACGCTTGTGTTCGTCATCGACATAAGAAGGTCATACTGGCAGATCAGCCTGACGGGGATCCTCACACTGGCGAACACAATAGTCATATTCCTCCTCACGCCCTACGAGAATGTACTCCAAAAAATCCCGAAGGAACTGTATAGCAGCCTTTTCAATACCAACCTCTGCATCTCACTGACCCTGACGGCCATCTTCGCTTTCATCATCCTCAAGACGATGGACAACCACGAAGTGAAGATCCTCGAAGAGAAAAACCTTTCAGAGACCATCTACGACACCTCGCTCGATGCCGTATTCATCGTGCACGCATCCACAGGAACGGTCACAGGCTGCAACAGCCGAGCACTTGAAGTATTCGGCTACGACGACAAAAACCCCATCATCAATAGACCAGCTGCTGAACTGCTCGGGGAAAATGTCAGCGAACACATCGATCTGTTCAATTCCCACGCAGAGGTAGAACGATCACCATGGTATGGTAATATGGAACTGATAAGGCAATCCGATATTCCCTTTCACGCTTACGTGAACATCGTACCCTTCCACCATGAACAGCAACTATACTGTAAGATCAGCATACTCGACATCACCGACATCAAAGTGGCGGAGTTCGAGATCATCCGGGCAAAGGAAAAAGCCGAGAAAGCCACGTTGGTGAAGTCCAGATTCCTGAGCATGATGAGCCATGAACTCAGAACACCCCTCAACGGCATCATCGGCACCACCAACCTCCTCCTGCAGGATGACATCCTTGAATCACAGAAACCTTATATGGATGTACTCAAACATTCATCGGAACACATGCTCAACCTCGTGAACGAAATACTCGACTTCAGCAAACTCGAAGCGGGCAAGATGATCCTCGAAAACAACCAGTTCAACCTCAGGCATTTCCTCCGGAAAGCGGTACAACCCTTCGTGAACAGCGGCAACGACCGGGTGAAGCTGATACTTGAGATCGACGATACACTTGACAAAGAGATCGTGTCCGACGAGCTCCGACTGAACCAGGTACTGAATAACCTGCTATCGAACGCGTGCAAATTCACGGAGAACGGAAAGATCTTCATAAGAGCCAGACATGACTCGTCCGACGGGGAACATCTGCGTGTAACCTTTTCCGTTAGTGATACCGGTATCGGCATCGCCCCGCAGAACATCCGGCAGATATTCGAAAGTTTCACACAGGCGGATGCAGAGACCACCCGGAAATTCGGCGGAACAGGCCTCGGATTGGCGATCAGCCGCCATATCGTGGAAAAGATGGGTGGGGAACTCATGGTCAGAAGCCTGCCCGGAAAGGGAAGTGAATTTCATTTCACCATCAACCTCAGGATCAGCAAGAACAGACGAGCGATCCTTCAGCCGGAAAAGGAAAATGTACTCATCGCACTCACAGGCCTTCGCATCCTCATTGCAGAAGACAACCCCGTCAACTTGATCGTCGCAAAACGTTTCCTGCAGAAATGGGGTGTACAGACCGACGAGGCCGTCAATGGCCTGGAACTGCTGGAACTGTATCGCCGGAACGACCAGTACGATCTGCTGCTGATCGACCTCGAGATGCCTGAAATGGATGGAGCACAGGCCGTCGCAGAGATACGAAAGACCAATACCTACATCCCGATCATTGCATTCACAGCAGCCGTTTACGATAATATACAGGCGGACCTGATGCAGAAAGGATTCAACGACTTCATACCCAAACCCTTCAAACCCGAAGTGCTGCACCGGAAAATCCGTCAGCTGACAGCATACAGCGCCATCGAGAGAGTGAAATATGTGTAGGTCGGCACGCATCAGTGACATCAGCCGGAAAAGAATTTCCCGTCAGGTTCTCTGTTGACAGCAACCAATGAAAAACATGTGGGCGGCTTTCGGAACATGCCTGCCGGCACGCAGTAACGTCAATGCATACTCGAAACGTATGATCCTATGACCCGGCCATGTCGAGATGATCGCCGGCTGGCTGGCATTCACCGCTTAACGGATCCGCTATCAGAATGACAATGGAGAGTGGTTGTATTTGGTGAAGGGAAAGTGAAAGTATGGCTATTCATCAAGCTGCATCCATTCTCTTTCCAAAAATTAAACCTCTTTGAATTGTCATCCTATGTTTGCGAACGACTCTCCCCCGGCTGTCATCCTGAGCGGAGCGAAGGAACTGGATGTTTGTATTGAAAACGTCGATGAATGAAGGGAAAGAGCAAAAGTCCGGGTCCTTCGCTCCGCTCAGGATGACAATGGATAGTGCTTTTGTTTGGTGAAGG
>JBIKIB010000243.1:0-5858 GCA_044361845.1 Chitinophagaceae bacterium
GGATGCGAAGGTCTCTTTGTCAACGCTGCGTTCCACCTCAAATTTTCCTGCCATGCCCCCTGATACCTGCCATTTGACAGATACGCCCGACTGGGCTTTTTCCGCCTCGGCTTTCAGGAATTTGACCGGTGGGACAGCCTGCTGGTTGAAGACGATTTCGAAACGGCTTGAGTCAGCGGCTGCGGAGCCTGTTCCGCGGAAAGTGATCTCAGAGCGTTCGGTCAGGTTGATCTCGGTGAGGGACTTCCGCTGGTTGTCTTTCAGGTATGCCTTCAGACCGGGCTTGGTCATGCCGGTGGGAATGAATTTGAAGATGTATTCACTCGACCCGAGGCGGCTTAGTCCAACCAGCACCGACTGGCCTTCCGCTGACGGCCAGTTCCGGCCTTCCATGGCAAGCATTTTTCCACCCTGCTTCAGCCAGATCCCGGAAGATGTTACGTTGTTCATCTGTTCGACATCCAGCTCATCTCCCAGAGATTCTTTGTACGTAGAACGAAAAGCGGTGAGGATACCTCCCATGATCAAAGTCCGCCCACTGTCTCCAGCCACTTCCAGATTTACGGATAATCGCCCGAAATCCGTTACCTGGGATGTCTCCAATGGGGTATAGCCGGGATCAGGATTTGAGAGATGGTTGTCGTTGTCGTTGTCTTTAATTTTCAATGTGCTGGCGGCGCTTGTTTTGGGCATGACGAAGAATGCCGTGCCGATTTCAATGACGTGTCGGTTGGTACCAACATCCGGCGTCATGGTCACAGTGCCATCATACGGATTCGTACCTGTAATGACAATGGAGCGGTAGCCGCCCTGTGTCCCGAAATTCGCATCCCACACATAAAAAGTGTTTTCAATATTATTGACATTGTCCGAATCGAATAAAATCTCTTTCAGGTTGATCCTGTAGATGAAGGGATTCCCGACAAGGGCGTATTTATTGGTCTCTTTGGCTCCGAGGGGTATGTCAACCGTACCGGAATTAAGCCTGCCCTTACTGGCCAGTATCGTCGAGCTGGCGGTGGTTGATGAGGTGGAAACATAGTTTCGCTGGCGGTCGCCTCGAATAAAAGCCATATAGCCCTGTGCGGCGGCTGAAAATGTAGTGGCCATTAGCGGTACCTGACTGCTGGCGAAGCTGCCTCCTGCTGCATCGGCAACATAATAGCGGACGCTGCTCACCTGATAAGGAACACCGATCCAGTCGAAGCCCGCCTCAATCGCAGCAGCTGCTGAAGTGTAATTATGCCCAATGACGGGAAAGCCGTAGACACCCGCCTGACTTGCAGGATTCACCGAAGTGAAATCCGTGCCGTCCTGACCACCCATGAAAAAATTCTTGAGGGTATTGTCTGCCGCCGACCCTTTGACAGGGATGGATAATAGACGCCAGGCACGGCCGGTGCGACCGGCGATGTTGTTAATGGGAATATACCGCTGGACGATGATGTCACTGAGAATGGTTCCGGTGATCCGTGGCACCTGGACAGGCCCCTCCGGCCCATCTTTCAGGATAAGCCTGCCTTGAGGATCAAAACTGCCTGCATTAGTGATTTTAAACTCGTCATCGAAGCCCGTAGTCAACCCCATCCTTAGCCTGGATGTAATGGTCGAAGTACCAGCATCAATGGTGACGACCCCAGCCGTTTTGAGAATGCTAAGATCCGTGTATGTTCCGGTACCGGTCATGGACTGGTTGCCACTGCCAACCAGGCTGAAGAGCCCACCACCGGCAACTTCGCCGTTGTTGACAAGGTCCCCGGAGATTTTGACCGTACTCACGCGCGATCCGGAAGCAACGAGGATTCTTGTGCCAGTCCCTATTTTAAGCTGAGAAAACGCCGAGAATTGGCAGATTAGCACTGCACTGAAGATAACTTTGAATTTTATGTTCACAGGTTACGGTTTAGGGTTTGAACGGATAATACAGAGCAGACTTCAGGAAAAAAAGGAAATGAAAAGGATTATTATATATCCTTTCTACAAGTAAATGTAAAAACTTATTTCATCTTGTTACAACTTCTTCAGATTCAATATCAAGAAAAATGCAGTGAATATTGCAATCAGATCTATATATAAAGCTTATATAGTTGTAAGTCAACTATTTAAAACAATACATATAAAAACTGATATTATTAAAAATAAATTTATTTTTTTACGCCACTCGGGGAAAAATGGTCAAACTCTCCTTTTTGGGCAATGCAGATCCATGCAGCAGAAGGTCTCGGCTCCATGAAAGAGGGTTCCGGGATGACATTTCAGACAGGTCAATCGAAGTCTGCCAACAAAACGGCTTTTCATTACCTTTGCCTGCTGACAATTTGACTTAAAAATGATTAGCACCATATTTGAGTGAAAACCGCATTCCGTGCAAAGTCGGGAAGCATAAATACATAACATGTTCAATTTTCTGTCCAAAATCCTGGGTGGGAGCAAGTCGGAGAAGGATGTGAAGCAGATCCGCCCGATGGTCATCAGGATCAACGAGTATTTCGCCAGCTACAAAACCCTTGACAACGATGCGTTGAGGGGTAAGACGAATGAATTCCGGGATCGGATCCGCAAACACCTTGCGGTGATCGATGAAGAGATCGGCCAGCTGGAACGCAAAGCGGAGGACCTGGATGCCGTCGATATTGTCGGCAAAGACGATATCTACCAGGAAGTCGACCGGTTGCGCAAGAAACGCAATGAGCAGATAGAGGAAGTGCTGTTGGAGATCCTTCCGGAGGCATTTGCCGTGGTCAAGGATGCGGCGCGGCGGTTCACTGAAAACGAGGAGTTGATCTCCACGGCGACCGTGCTCGACCGCGAACTAAGTGTAAAGAAAGAACATATCAGGATCGAAGGGGATAAATCCATCTATAAGAACAGCTGGATGGCGGCAGGAGGCCTGGTGCAATGGAACATGGTGCACTACGACGTTCAGCTGATCGGCGGATCCGTGCTCCATCAGGGCAAGATTGCGGAGATGTCCACCGGTGAGGGAAAGACGCTTGTCTCCACCCTGCCGGCCTACCTTAACGCATTGCCGGGTGCAGGGGTGCATATCGTCACCGTGAACGACTACCTTGCCCGCCGTGACAGTGAATGGAATGGTACGATCTTCGAATGGCTGGGCCTTACGGTCGATTGCATCGACAAGCACGATCCGAACAGCGAAGCCCGCAGGAAAGCGTACCAGTGTGATATCACCTACGGCACGAACAACGAATTCGGCTTTGACTACCTGCGCGACAATATGGTTCATAATCCTGAAGAGATGGTGCAGCGACGCCATCACTTCGCCATGGTAGATGAGGTCGACAGTGTTTTGATCGATGACGCACGTACTCCGTTGATCATTTCCGGTCCCGTTCCGAAAGGCGATGACCAGCAATACCATATCCTCAAACCCCGTGTGCACCAGCTTGTGGAAGTGCAGAAGCAGGTCGTCAACAAATGCATCATCGATGCGAAGAAGCTGATATCCGAAGGTAAGGATGACGCACAGGAGGGAGGACTTCACCTGATGCGTGCCTTCCGCGGTTTGCCGAAGAACACCGCACTCATTAAATACCTGAGCGAGTCGGGCATCAAAGTGAAACTGCAGAAAGCCGAGAACTATTACCTCGCCGACCAGCAGAAACAGATGCCCACGGTGGACGAGGAGCTGTACTTCCATATAGATGAAAAAAACAACCAGGTCGAACTCACCGAAAAAGGGCTCCAGCATATCACCCGGTCAGGCGAGGACCCGAACTTCTTCATCCTCCCCGACCTCAGCACCAGCCTGGCAGGGATAGAGAACGGCATCGGGACGGCAGAAGAGAAGCTGCAACGCAAAGAACAGGTATTGAACGACTATTCGCTGAAGGCCGACCGCATCCACACGGTACAACAGCTGCTCAAAGCCTTCACCCTCTTCGATAAGGATGTGGAATACGTGGTGCTCGACGGACAAGTCAAGATCGTCGATGAGCAGACGGGTCGTATCCTCGACGGGCGACGGTACAGCGACGGACTGCACCAGGCGATAGAAGCAAAAGAAAACGTGAAGATCGAAGCTGCCACTCAGACCTATGCGACCGTCACCCTGCAGAATTATTTCAGGATGTACCATAAGCTCGGAGGCATGACCGGTACCGCCGAGACGGAAGCGGCAGAGCTCTGGAATATCTACAAACTCGATGTGGTATCGATCCCCACGAACCTGCCGATGGTCAGGAAGGATCATGAAGACCTTGTCTACAAGACCAAGCGTGAGAAATACAAGGCCGTCATCGACGAGATCGAAAAACTGCGCAGTGAAGGCCGGCCTTCCCTGGTCGGTACGACATCCGTGGAAGTGAGTGAACTCCTCAGCCGTATGCTGAGCCAGAAGAAGATCCCGCATAATGTCCTCAACGCAAAACAACACGCGCGGGAAGCCCAGATCGTGGCAGAAGCGGGCATGGCCGGTAGCATCACGATCGCCACCAACATGGCCGGTCGCGGAACCGACATCAAACTCGGAGCAGGCGTGAAAGAAGCGGGTGGTCTGGCCATCATCGGCACCGAACGCCATGAGAGCCGCCGTGTCGACCGGCAGCTGCGCGGACGTGCCGGCCGTCAGGGTGACCCCGGAAGCACCCAGTTCTATGTATCCCTCGAAGATGACCTCATGCGCATGTTCGGCAGCGACCGCATCGCCTCGCTCATGGACCGTATGGGCTATAAAGAAGGAGAAGTGATCCAGCATAGCATGATCACCAAAAGCATCGAAAGGGCACAACGCAAAGTGGAAGAGAATAATTTCGGCATACGCAAGCGGCTGCTCGAATACGACGATGTGATGAATAAACAGCGGAACGTGGTGTATACCAAACGACAGCACGCACTCTTCGGAGAACGCCTGGCGTTGGACCTCGACAACGCATTCTATTCCGTATCGGAGAACCTCGTCGCGGGCTTCACCGGCATGAATGACTTTGAAGGCTTCCGGCTGGCAGCGATCGTGAACTTCGGGATCGACACATCCATCACCCATGAGGAATTCAGCAAGGGAGATATCAAGTTCCTGGCGGAGAAATGCTACCGGGAAGCCATCGCATCCTATACACGCAAGAAACAGGAAATGATGAGGCAGGCGCTGCCGGTATTCCGGAATGTCCGGGAGGCACAAGGCAGCCATATCGAGAACGTGGTGGTACCGTTCACCGATGGCCGAAAAGCCATCAATGTACTCGCCCATCTCGACAAGACCGTTGCTTCCGGGGGTGCCGAACTGGCCACCTCACTTGAAAAGACGATCACACTCGCGATCATTGATGATACATGGAAGGAGCACCTGCGCTCGATGGATGACCTTAAACAAAGTGTGCAGACAGCGGTGTACGAACAGAAGGACCCCCTGGTGATCTACAAGACGACGGCATTCGAACTGTTCTCGAACATGAATGCCGAGGTCAACAAGGATATCGTATCATTCCTTTGCCATGCCGGACTGCCGGCAGAACAAGAGGGCGCGAAACTCCGCGAAGGCCGCGAACAACGCACCGACATGAGCAAAATGCGCGTTCGAAAAGACAGCATGTCCGATAACGGTGGCGGTGAACCCGACATGACCGGGACCGGCAACGACTACCACGAACCCTCAGCACCCATCAAACAGGAACCCATAAAGGTGGGACCAAGGGTAGGTCGCAATGATCCCTGCCCATGCGGTAGCGGAAAGAAATTCAAGCAGTGTCATGGTAAAGAGGCGTAAGCCCTTGGCCGCTGAATGATGTGTACAGGCGTTCGGCGCAATTCCCGGGTTACCCAACCCTTGGAGAGTACCCCCACCCTCCAAGGGTATACCCACTCTTGGAGGGTTACCCAACCCTTGGAGAGTACCCCTA
>JBIKIB010000025.1:0-18673 GCA_044361845.1 Chitinophagaceae bacterium
TTTTCATTTTCCTGTCAGCAGGCCTTCATGCACAGGGCCTTCAAGACATGATGAAGGATGATCGTTCCGTTCAGGGTTATTCCGGAGATAGCACCCTGAAAGCTATATCCAGGGATACCATTATAGTGGACACAACGCTATTAAAAAAATTCACGTTTTCTGACTCAGATCCAAGTTTATATGGCAATGCGGTTCGATCATACATCGACTCGCACCCTTATTACAATACATCTGCTCCTGCTCGAAAAATGGAAAATGGGCGGCGGCAAGTTCCCCGATCCGATTGGATTTTTTATCTTTTTACCGCTAGCCTTGGCTTTTTTGGCATTATAAGAATGTCTTTCACACGCTACATGGATGATTTATTCAGGGTCTTTTTTAATAAGGTACTCCGTCAAAATCAACTCCGGGAGCAGTTGGCACAGAACTCATTACCTTCTTTATTGATGAATATTTTTTCCATCCTTAGCGGTGGGACCTTTCTTTATTTTTTAGATCTAGTAGGCGTCAGAAGAAATAGCGGTGAATCATGGAGAACCCTGGGGCTTTACGTGTTGGGTTTATTCGTGCTTTTCGTTTGCAAATACCTCTTACTTCGTTTTGCAGGTTGGCTGACAGGTAAAAAGGAAGTCGCTGCCGGATACATTTTTATTGTCTTCATGATCAACAAAATGGCTGGAATTTTCCTTTTCCCCATGTCGATCATGCTCGCTTTTTCCACATCCTCCAATCGACAAGCTTTTTTTATCATCAGCATGGCTCTGCTGGGGATCTTAATGATATTCCGTTTTACAAAGGCCTTCGGATTTCTTCGTAAGGAACTTAGAATCAATATCTTGCATTTTATTTTTTATGTTTTCTCTTTTGAAGCGCTACCCATATTGGTGCTCGAGAAGGCATTACGGGGCCTTATTTTATAAAATGTGCTAATTTTGCAAAACGCCACAATTACATGGGAAAAAACGGGAATAGCAATTCTGCCTCAGTGGGGAAAGGGGTCAGGAAGATTCTGATCACCCAACCGCGGCCAGAATCAGATAAGTCGCCCTACTTCGAACTTGCTCGACGATTCAGGCTGGAATTGGAGTTCCATCCATTCATCAAGCTGGATCCAATTCCATGCAAGGAGTTCCGGAAGCAGAAGATTGAGATCGTCAATTACTCTGCAGTGATCTTCACGAGCCGTAATGCCATCGATCATTTCTTCCGCGTGTGTGAAGAGATGAAAGTCAATATTTCCCAGGATACCAAGTATTTCTGCATTTCCGAGGCTGTCGCACTCTACCTTCAGAAATTCATTCTATACCGGAAACGCAAAGTTTTTTTTGGTGCTGATGGTACCAACAAAAGCCTTTTTGATGTTATCAATAAGCATAAGGAGAACGAAAGATTTCTGTATCCCTGTTCTGAGAACCAACAGGACAACGAGATCGTCAACTGGCTCAAAGGTCATAAATGCGAGTTTGCAACCCCTTTTATGTACAAGACCATCAGCAATGATGTGCGTCAGTTGCTTGAACGGGAAGCATTTGATGTGATATGTTTTTTTACCCCATCCGGTGTGAGAAGCTTACTTGATAATTATCCTGCTTTTACCCAGAATGGCACTTATATTGGCGCTTTTGGGACCAATACGTCCCGAGCTATCGAGGATGCCGGACTTAACCTCCACATCAAAGCCCCTGAGCCACAGGTACCATCCATGGTGGCTGCTTTGGAGAAATTTCTGCAGACACTGGTGAAGGTAAAGTGATCATCACATAATGATTGTTTTGGATGCCATCCCTTGATCAAGATCGTATCACACTTATGTTGTTTGATTTGCGTCAAATCATTTGTTCGCATGTCGATTTTTCTCTATCTGACTTCCAACCTCAATTCCGTCTAATACAGTTTTCCAGGACGTGTAATCATTTCTCCATGCGCGTCGGATCCTCAAAACTTTTAGGGTGATGGCGTATTTTTGAACAAGCAATTGATTTTCAAAGCACCCCATCATATAGTGTGGCGTTTTAAGACCATCCTTTATGATATTTTGGTTCCCCATCTGAAATACCCGGCATTTGAACATTATTCTTTAGGTATGTGATATGTTTTGTATTACGAAGATGGCCAGATGGATTAATGAAAATAATGTGTTTGTCAAGACTTCGCCAAATAATGTCAAAATGGCATGGAATTTGATTGTGAAATCAGTCTTGGTCAATAATGTGACACTGCGTTATGGTCTAATTCCGGGGTTATTTGTTGTTTTCGGAGTTTTTTGACTGTAATTGGTTGGTGATAAGTGTCATATGTTTTTTGATCACGAATAGTAAGTGCATGTTTTTACATGATGATGCATGGTGGGTCAGGTTGTGGTGAGAAAGAGAATCCGGCATCATTAGTTGACCTTAACAGTTCGCAACTTCCTGAACAATATCAGGTTGGAGCGTTCGTTTCTAATTCGTTCAGTCTATTTGTTTCGAGCATGTTAATGTTCTTTAAGCCTGCTCAAAGCGAGATGTTGATTGATATTTTAATCTATATTTGTCCGTATATCAAGAAATAAAAAGTTTATGCGAATGAAAAACCTTCTGGTTAACCTGCTGATGTTTGCGGCTGTTGCCCTGGTTTCCACCGGTTGCAGCAAGCTCGGCAAGTCCAAATCCAAAGGCGTACCCAATGACGGTCAGTTGCATGGTATTTCCAATGGTGCAAGATATGCTCCGTTTCGTCCACCAGGAATGGTTTACGTACCTCAGGGGACATTTCACATGGGGCCAAGTGATGAGGATGTCAGTTATGCGTTCAATGCCCGCAACAAGCAGATATCCATCAATGGTTTCTGGATGGATGCGACTGAGATCACGAATGATGAATACCGTCAGTTTGTGTACCGTGTTCGGGACTCCATAGCTGCTACAATCTTGAATTTCAAGAAGGCTGGTGGCGACGGTGCGGAGATCATCGACTGGAAGAAGGCTGCCACGATCAAGTGGAGTGATTCGAAGATCCTTGAACAGCTTAATGCCATGTTGCTTACACCAGACAATAGGGTTTTTGGTAAAAAAGAGATCGATGCGCAGAAATTGGTGTTTCACTCTGAGACATTTGATTATAAAGAGGCCTCAAAGCGGGATAATGCCACCAAGCCGCGATCACAGTTCATTGTAAAGAAAGACATCAAGATATACCCCGACACATTGGTATGGGTCCGTGATTTCTCTTATTCTTACAACGAGCCCATGTCAAAGCGTTACTTCTCCCACCCTGCATTTGGCAGCTACCCTGTGGTAGGTATAAATTGGAAGCAGGCAACAGCTTTTTGCGAGTGGAGGACCCAGTACATGAACTCATTTTTTGAGGAAAAGAAACGTGTCCCTGAATCCGATTTCCGTCTTCCCACGGAAGCAGAGTGGGAATATGCCGCAAGGGGTGGTCGATCTCAGGCGCCCTATCCATGGGGAGGCTACTATCTCCGGAATAAAAAGGGTTGCTTGTTGGCTAATTTCAAGCCAGGGCGCGGCAATTATCCTGAAGACGGAGGTTTCTATACCGTACGTGCGGATGCCTATTGGCCAAATGATTTCGGACTGTATAACATGGCCGGAAACGTTGCTGAGTGGACATCTTCCCTCTACTACGAAGGCTCCTATAATTTCCAGCATGATATGAATCCTGACATACGCCTGAACGCCAAAGACAGTGACCTGCCCCGCATGAAGCGGAAGGTTGTCCGCGGTGGGAGTTGGAAAGATGTAGGCTACTTCCTACAAACGAGTACCCGGAGTTATGACTATCAGGACACAGCAAAGTCATATATAGGATTCCGTTGTGTCGTCGATCTTGCACCTTCTCAGGGAAAAAAGAAATAATATCTTAATTCCGATCTGATAACCTTATTACTACATGACAAGGAAATTGCAGCTTCAAAAGTGTGTATATCCTTTATCAAGAAGAACCGTTTAACAATTCCCCAAAACCCTCTATCATGGCAGGTACATCAAAACAAACAGACAAAATCGTTAACATTATCGTGTGCGTTGGTGCAGCGGTCGTAATTTTTGGCGCCTGGGCCAAAATCCTTCACAAGCCTTTTGCGGATACCATGCTGACGATTGGTCTTTTAACGGAAGCCGCCATCTTCCTGGTTTATGCATTCCTGCCGCCTCCCGGTAATGAAATGGCAGAAATCGCAAAAGCTCTTCCTAAACTGGCATCCGGCGGCACTCCCGCCCTTAATTCCATGGACAAGATGATGCAGGAAGCGGAGATAAACCCCACAAACCTGAAGCGCCTCAGCGATAACTTTTCGAAACTTGGCAGTACGGTTGAGAAAATGAGCGATATAGCTGACATGAGCGCCGCCACTGCCGACTACACGACCAAAACGAAGGATGCTACGGCTGCCCTTAGCGGAATGAAAGATGCGTATACCAGCGCCACAAACACAGTAAAACATTTCAATGAGGCTGCAGACGGTACAAGGGCATTCCATGAGCAGGTCCAGACGCTGACAAAAAACCTCGGTTCACTCAACACGATTTACGAACTTGAATTGCAGGATACCAATAACCACCTCAAGGCGATGAACAGCTTCTACAGCAACCTCGTAAATGCTTCGCAGACCATGCAGGGCAGCGTGCAGGATGCACAAAAAGCACAAGAACAGATCGCTTTGCTGGCGAAAAACCTGAGCAGCCTCAACAGCGTGTACGGTAATATGCTTTCAGCCATGCAGGGTCGTTGATAGCAACCGAGCCCCAACCGGTTTCTGACTCAGACAATCCCAATTCAAATTCTTTTAAATATTGAATCCCAATGTCACTTCCCAAAGAGCCACGGCAGAAGATGATCAACATGATGTATCTCGTGTTGACTGCGCTTCTTGCTTTGAACGTCTCTGCTGAGATCATCAACGCCTTCAAGGTGGTGGACAACAGCCTTAAGCAATCCAATACAGTGCTGACTTCATCATCTGCATCAGTGTATTCTAATTTTGAAGACCTCCTAAAGGATCCCAAAACCGCTGAGAAAGCAGGTATTTGGAAACCTAAGGCCGAGAAATCTCGTGGACTTTCAGAGCAACTCTACACCCTGATCGAGAAATATAAACTCGATCTCATGACTGAAGCGGATTATAACCCCGCAAGCGGTGATTCAAGCTTCAAAGAGGATAATATTGACGCCGCTACCCGCCTTTTCGACACAAAGGGAGAAGGCAAGAAACTTTATCAGGCACTGGAGTCTTACAAAAATAGCATCCTTGCAATCGATCCGGAAATCGCAAAGGACTTGGGTAGCAAACTCCCTCTAAATCTTGAAACCCCTAAATCGGTTAGCGGAAATGCACCCACAGGGGATAAGATCAAAGATTGGACATTTGCCCATTTCCATATGACACCAACAGTGGCCGCCCTCACCATGTTGAGCAAGTTTCAGAACGATGTGAAAAATACTGAAAATGAAGTTGCTACCTATTGTATCAACCGTGTAGGTTCAGTAAAGCTCATTCTGGACAAATTCGAGCCACTGATCGGAACGAGTTCCACATACCTCATGCCGGGCGAAGAAATGACCGTTACGGCAGGACTGGGCGCATTCAACTCCGCAGTGAAGCCTGTAGTGACCATCAATGGTCGTTCCATAACCGTCAATGAGAGCGGCGTGGCGGAATCCAAATTCAATGTAGGTGGTACCGGATCCAATAAACTCAACGTGAGTGTCCAATTTGTTGATCCAAATTCCGGAGAGACCAAAACTGTCAGCAAAGCGATTGAATACACTGTTGGGGCACCTTCCGGTGTAGCGGTATCCGCAGATAAAATGAACGTTTTGTATATCGGTGTCGATAACCCTCTAACCATCACCGCAGGTGCTGGTAATGAAAAGGTTTCTGCATCTTTTTCCGGAGGAACGCTCAGCAAGACAGGTGGTAATAAATATATCGCCAGGCCATCCGCCGGTTCTTCAGGGGAGCACACAGTCTCTGTAAACGTAGATGGTAAGTCTATAGGAAAGGTTTTATTCCGGGTGAAGCAGCTGCCAAACCCTGCGGCTTACGTTGGAAACCTGAAACCTGGTGCAGCGCCGTCAGCAAATTTCAAAGCCATGGGCGGTGTGATCGCGAAGCTTGAGGATTCTGAGTTTGATGCACCTTTTGAGGTTGTGAGTTATGAAATAGGAGCCATCAGCCAAGACCTTCCTTTCTATCAACCAATGGCTAACAATGGTCCTAGGTGGACAGGTAACGCTGCCAACCTGATCAACAAGCTGAAGCCCGGTGCTCTGGTAGCGATCACTAAAATCCAGGTGAAGGGACCAGACGGTCGTGTTCGCACACTGCCGGGAAGTTTGTCCTACAATCTGAAATAATTAACACAAGTGAAGCAAATGATTCCCTTGCTTTGTCAAATAAACAGATGATCATGAAATACCCGTTTGCCAGATACCTGCTGTTGATGGCGTTTCTTCTGCCGGCGTTCCAACATGTGGATGCACAGACGCGTAAGAAGACCACCGCACCAGCAAAAAAAACAACGGCAAAAAAGACGAACACCAAGGTATCGAATGCGAACTTGAATGTTGCAGCGGCCGATACAACGCCAAAAGTCGTAGCACCGCCGCCGCCGCCAAAAGACCCGCTGCAGATGGATCCAATCCGCAAGTCGCTGCGTAACGATGCAGCTGTGGATAAAAGTCCACTTCGCGAAAGGACGCCATTAGCATATGAGCACATTCGTGAGGATGATGCTTGGTATCGCCAACGCGTTTGGCGCGAACTTGATGTGCGGGAAAAGATGAATCTCCCATTCCGCTACAAGGCCGATGAAGATAATGGTAATCAACGCCTGATCAATATCATTCTGACCGCAATAAAAAGTGGGGATGTGTCCGCTTTCGATGCAAGCATCGATGATCGGTTTACAACACCCATGTCAATTGCTAAAATCGGTGAAATGATAGCAGGTAAGTGTGATACCTCACAAGTGCCAGATTGGGGTAAAGATCCATTAGGACAGAAAGGGCTCTTTAAGGATACCATCGTTTGCAAGGACTTCAATCCCGATGAGATTGTCAAGTTCATGATCAAGGAAGAGTGGGTGTTCGATAAAGAATCTTCAAGGATGCATGCTCGGATACTTGGCCTCGCACCCATGAAGACCTATATTGATGACAATACTGGTATCATTCTTGGTGAATCGCCGATTTTTTGGGTTTATTACCCTGAACTTCGTCCGGTACTTTCCAGCCATGAAGTGTATAACGGAAAGAATTTCGGTGCAAGGATGAGTTGGGAAGAATTGTTTGAAAGCCGATTCTTTTCAAGCATTATAGTCAAGTCCACCATTGAAAATCCATTTGATCTTTATATTCGACAATATATTAACGATCCTATTCTCTTCCTTTTAGAAGGGGAGAACATTAAAGAAAAAATATTCAGTTTCGAACAGGATCTTTGGTCTTACTGATCGTGAAAGATTTAAAACCCCGCATCGTCAAAAAGATGCGGGGTTTTTTTATTTACGATGGTGGTTGGCTCATTTCTTCATGAAGTGTTCATGCACGATCCTCGCCTTTGCTTTCCCTATCACCCTGGCGATTTCTTCTTCACTAAGTTTTGAAATCTGCTTTACAGATTTGAAAGTTCTAAGAAGCTCTTCAGCACTTTGTTTTCCAATACCTTTTATTTCCTCCAGTGAGTTCTTGAAAGTGCCCTTGCTTCTCTGCTTACGGTGAAAAGTAATGCCGAACCGATGAACCTCATCACGGATCCTTCGGATAAGTTTTAGTGAAGGACTATCGTAAGGGAGTTTCAGAGATTCACTGTCGCCCGTATAAAAGATTTCCTCTACGTTCTTGGCAAGTCCAATGAGTGTCATTTTGCCTGTCAGGCCCAGTTCCTCGATACCTTCCATTGCTGCCCCAAGCTGGCCTTTTCCTCCGTCTATGATCACCATTTGGGGTAAGGGCAGCTTTTCGTCACTGAGTTTTCTATATCTCCTTTGTACAACCTCCTTCATCGTGGCGAAATCATCGATACCCTGCACCGTCTTCACGTTATAGTGACGATATTCTTTGTTGCTGGGCTTGCCATCTTTGAAACAAACCATCGCAGAGACCGGGTAACTTCCCTGGATATTGGAGTTATCGAAGCATTCAATGTGTGATGGAAGTTCTTGCAGCGACAGGTCTTCCTGTAATTGTAACAAGACAGTTGTCTGATCCTCTGATCTGTCAGTTAGGTGCAAGGCTTTCTTCTTCTGAATTTCTTCTTTGAAATAATCAGCATTTTTAATGGATAGTTCTAAAAGTTTTCTTTTATCGCCGACCTTGGGTATGGTGCATTGTATATCTGCCATCGGGTAGTCGATCGGGAACGGCAATACAAGCTCGGATGCGTTACTGCGGAAAATCTCCCTAAGATGTATGATTGCCAAAAGGAGGATCTCCTTTGGTTCTTCCTCCAGTTTCTTTTTTATTGATATGGTATGTGTATCCACTATACTTCCGTTCCTGACCATCAGGAAATTCACGAAAGCCTGATCCTCTTCATCTGCAATACTGAATACATCAAGGTCGCCGAGTCTTGGGTTGATGATCGCAGAGTTTGCATTATACGTTTTAAGGTGTTCTATCTTCTTTTTTAACATTTCAGCTTTTTCAAACTGCATGTTTTCTGCCATTTCTTTCATCTCTTTTCGATAGTGCTGCAGCACCGGGAAGAGATTCCCTTTCAACATATTCTTTAATCGCTGAAGATCTTCGTTATAATCCGACTCTGTTTGAAGACCCACACAGGGGCCTTTACAATTACCAAGATGATATTCGAGGCAGAGTTTGTATTTCCCCCTTTTGATCTGTTGTTCAGCGAGATTGAGTTTACAGGTACGAATCTGTATGTGTTGGCGCATGAATGTGAGCAACTCCCTTACTTTCCCTGAGGAAGTGAAAGGGCCAAGATATTCGGAGCCGTCCCTGATCATCCGTCTCGTGAGAAAGACTCGCGGAAATGCTTCCTTTCTGATAACGATATAAGGATAGGTTTTATCATCCTTTAGGTCGATGTTGAATCTTGGTTGAAATTCCTTTATCAAAGAATTCTCCAACAGGAAGGCATCCTGCTCTGACCCAACGATCGCAAATTCAATCCGATCGATCCTGCTTACCAGCTCTATGGTTTTTCTATTTTTCCCGCTCGCATTGAAATATGAGCTGACCCTTTTCCTTATATTTTTTGCTTTCCCTACATAGATGAGGATACCCTCCTTATCGAAGTATTTATAGATGCCCGGTTCTGTGGGAATCGTAGATTGAATGGATTGAAAGGCCTTATTGGTCATAGGATTCAAAGAATATGAACGGATCCATCAATTGGCCGTATCCCAAACATATGCGATCTTGACAATTGCACCGGATACCCCTTTTATATTTGGGATGGTGGTAACTTGTAGCTGACGTCCGGATGACCAGATCATTTTTTGAGTAAATATGGTATCGCCACTGACAAAACGTTTTTCCAGGTATATATTCTTTACTTTTTCTGATTCCGGTTCGATGAGGACATTTATTTTTCGTATTGCTGCTGATTCATCATCTGTATCGTAAGAAAGGGTTATCCTGTTGATGGTCGCATCCATGAATACTTTTTCTGTGTATTTCCCTTTAAGATCTGTTTGCGAAATATCAGGATTGAAATATCCTTCAGCACTTTGTCTGAATGACTGCTTGGAGATGATCTGTGTATCACGCAAACCCCATTCTTCTCGGTAAGTAAATACTGCCAAGGGTATAGAATCAAGCATATCCAGCTCACTTCTGATAAATGCGATGACAGAATAAAATTCTTTATCCGAGTTGCTATTTTCATCATCATTTGACGAGCAAGCTAATAAGAACAAAGACAAAAACAGCGTGATGCAGCAACCTGATTTCATCCTATAAAATTATCGAAGCTGTAGACAGGCGCAAAATAAAAACCACCGTACATATTGTCGGTGGTTTTGTATGAAATCGTGGCTATTATCATTTTAAGGTTTTCTGTATTCCTACTTTGAAACCATAATCGACCAAGTGCTCCCGAATGGGATACTTGTCTTTGTAGCTTGACATGATCTGGTATCTGAACTGCGGACCCATGATCCATTTGTACGATCCTGTGTTCACGCTCAGGTATGCTTCAGCACCGGCATTGACGTTCCACTTGCGGTACAGGGAGGGTTCCTGTGCATAATTTTTGAGGTTCGTCGATATCAGATAAGATCTGTTATTGATCACGTATGTCGGTTGTATAGTGGATGCGACATTGAAGCTCACGCGTTTGCTTGCGAAGAGATTCATTTCTATACCGAGGGGCATAGAGACCATGAAATGAGAATTTCGGAGCCAGGTGCGACTATACCCGCTGAAGTTTCTATAATAAGAAACAGCACTGATGGGCTGTGAGAAACCTGAAGCTCCACCAGCACTTAAGGAAGCGATTTCAGGAACATAACTGTAAGCTTCAATATCATAATTATTGAGGTTAAATTGAAGACCAGCCTTCACCCTGAAATGTCGGCCCAATGGGTAGGTGAGTGCAGAGCCTAATTCTATGCCGAGGGCAGGCTTATGGGTCACGGCATCATTTACGTCAGATGGAAATCCGAAATTCGCACTGTATGGAAATCCGTTGTATGAAAAACTCGACCTACTCGCCTGTCCGATCAGTTTTCTGTAACTCACTGTTGGGGATATGTACAATTGAATCCCCGATTTTTTACTGATCCGTCCTAATTGGTCCATGAATTGAGCGGATTTGGAGACTAGCAGACTGGCTTTTGCCGGATTTTTACTTGCCTTACTGAATTGCTGCCTGCTGTTCATTGATATGACTTTGGCAAAACTCAGGTCATTTGCATCTTCAGCGCCCTCTTTTTCATAATCAGGAATATCTTCCGGAGGTGCAATTGATTCCTCTGTGAATTTTTCGGGCTTGATCACTGATAAAAAGGAACTACCATTGTTGCCGAACGAACTGACAGAAGAATGCTTGAAGGTTTTCGTTGATGACCACGCCCCATTTGAGGGCTTATCTGTGCCATTGGAAGGCGATCCTGATCTTGTGAACACATCTTGCCATTCTTTGACTCTAAGGTCATTAGATTTCAAATCTTGCTCGTTCCTTAATTCATTCCCGGACGTTTCCTTTCCATTCATGGGAACGCTATCATTATTGATCAGCATACCCGTTGCTAAGCCCATACCGAATAAGATTACAGCTCCAGCAAAATAGGGCCACCTGCGAGGTGGGTGCATCTTTTTTTGCAGGCCTTCCCACACTTTATCAGAAGGATAAAGCCTGAATTCATCAGTCTTTTCCCGCAGATAGTCTTCTAATCCCTCTTCAAAAATATCTTTATCCATTTCTATTTCTCGTCAAATCATGATGAGCAATACTGGCCGTTCTTTCAGGCTTTTCCAAGTGAATTGCTGACCCATTTCACTTTTTCTCTTGGTATCGGTATGATCTTCTTACGGACCAGAATATCTTCAAGCATAGATTTTGCCCTCGTGTATTGTGAGCGACTTGTACTTTCCTCTATCTCAAGCATCTGGCCTATTTCTTTGTGCGAATATCCTTCAATGGCAAATAGATTCAGTACTGTTCTATAACCCAATGGCAACATTCTTATGCATTCCACTACCTGCTTTGCCTGAAGGATGGAAGGAATCGCGTCCTCCCGCAGGGGAATACTATTGGCATGTATGATGTCGACACTGTCGCTGAACTTGCGGTTCTTCTTAAGGTTATTTATGCAGGTGTGCACCACTATCTTTCTTATCCAACCTTCGAGTGCCCCTTTGTGCTGAAATTGTTTGATCTGCAGGAAGATCTTGATGAATCCTTCTTGCAGCATATCTTCCGCATCCTCCCGGCTCTTAGCGTATCGGTAACATACGGATAGCATTTTGGGACTGAAACGTGCGTACATTTCCTGCTGGGCGGCTGAATTGTTGGCGATGCAACCCTGTATCATGGCTTCTTCCGTCATGAATTGCAAATGGTTTCACTCAAATTAAGACAATTTTTCGAATCATGATGCTGCATCTGATCCAATTATGATTCCTGTAATTCATCGACCACCACCCATTAGGTTATTTTTCTTTCTGCCGACTTCTCTTTTCTCCTGCGAATCCTGCGAGGATTATACCAGAGCCAGAATCCAGTGAAAGAAAGAAGCATCAGTCCCACACTCGTGATAGTCGTGTAAGTGAGTTTGAACGGCTGCCCGTCGGAGATCAGGTACTGGTCGAGGATGGATCCGTCATGCAATTTTTCAATCCAGTCGGCTCGTCGAATTTCAGTTGAAAGCATGTGTCCGGTTGCCGCATCTATTTGAATGGCGTGAAAATGTCCTTTAAAAGTGAATTTGACCATTCCTTTCTCGGGTCTGACATCGATTCGGTCAGTTGTCCGGGAGAGTGCCGGATCCACACTGTCACGTAAGAGTCGAATAGCCGATCGGTGGAGGGAATCCATGGATTGCCATCTGGACATATCCGTGCTCGTACCCTGTCGATTTTCTGCGAGGAGGAACCCATTGCTATTTTTTTTCCATCCCAGTAACAGTCCCGTTCCGGAAACGATGATCAATATGACGATCATCACCGATCCGAACCAGCGGTGAAGTATTCTGTGGATCCTTGTTACGGCTGCGATGTCTGAGATGTTTTTCATTTTCCTAAAAGGTTTTCTTGACCGCGAAAATCAGGTTGCTCCCAGAAGACACGATCCCGGAAGAAAAAGGGCGGTAGCGCTGGTTGGTGAAGTTTTCCCAGGCTGCTGTTATCGAAAGTCCTTCGGAAAGCTGATAACTGCTTCGGAAGTTGAGCGTATGCCAGCCCGGGGAAAATGGATTGCCATCGACGTCCCTGGCGTAAATATCATCTTTTGCTTGTTCTGAAGGCGGAAGATCTTTATTTCGGACGATGGCGTTATAAACCACAGACAATTCCATCCAAATCCTTTTTGAGCGATACCGGACATTTGTCTGTCCATAGAACGGAGGAGCATGCCGGAGAGGGACCTGTCCATTTGTGAAGTCATCTGTTTCGCTCCCTTTTATCAGATTTGCCTGGCTCTGCAGCACAATTTTTTTGAAGATCCTTGCCTCGATCGCTGCTTGTACTCCCCAAACTTGTGCAAATGCCGTATTTTGAAGGGCTTCGACAGCCAGCCGGTCACCCTGGAAATCGATGCTGTCAGATCCGTTGAGCTCGAAGGGGCGTCTTACAATGGCATGGTTGAGTTTTGTGAAAAAGACGGTAGCCTCAAATTTGAAACGGTTTGTCATTTCCCTTACCATGCCGGCTTCAACGTTCCATGCGTATTCTGAGCGGAGGGCTGGGTTAGGTACCATCAGGCTGCCAGGTGTACTTTCGAAGGTTTTCCCAACATCATCCACATTCGGGAATCTGAACCCGGTTGATACGTTCAGGTTCAACTGCCAGTTGTCGGTTGGCCTGAACACCATTCCGGCGGATCCGGTCACCCCACCGGCACGGATATCAGCTTCACGAAATGGGTATGCCTGAAATAGTGTATCGAATACAGCGTGCAAAGTTCCGTAGGTGTATCGAAGTCCGGTACTGAAAGTGGTTCGTGTACCTGGATTGACCTTGTAGGATCCATATATTCCGCTGGATGTCCAACGGCTACCATCCGGGTATCTTCCCGCCAGGGGTTGTTTTATCCCAGTGATGATATTCTCTGAACTTCCGGTGGAATGTACCTTGTTGAGAACGTGTTCCATCCCATAGAATACCTCGCCTTTTTTGAATTGCTTTTGTGCATCCCAGTTCATGTTCAGTCCTCTTACTTTTTCGGACTGAAGGTTTCTGCGGGTACTTGTGCGAGTGCGTTCGGACCGGCTTTCATCATAGTCCTGATATGCAAGGATCAGTCTTGACCTGTCGTAGAATGGATTTTTTTTATGGTGTACGACTTGCAGATGATGCATGCGCCAGATCATGGGGCCATAGTTCCATTCTGCATATCGGAGTTTGCCCTGTCGGTACTGGATCAGCCGGTCATATCGCGGGGCGTCACTGGTGCCTGCATACGTAAAAGAGTATTGCAGGTCGGTATGTTCATTTGGCCTGTAGCGGATCTTTTGCAGCAGGTTCCATTGATGGTATCCGGAAAAGCGTTGCAATCGGGGATGATCGTTTTTCATAATGCTATCATTCCCATTTATCCGCTTGACATATTCTTGCCGGAGATAATTATCCTGTCCGCCATTACGACCCATGGTAAGATCGTTGAAATCACTGAAACTGACGGCGCTTAGGACGGACCATTTCCGGGAGGCGATCTGGAAGTCTGCGTGGATCGTTTTTTCCCGGTTTGCCGTTGAATACCTGGCCAGTGCATTTCCTTTCGATTTTGGGTTATCATCTGCTGAATATGCCGGTGTGAGGCTGTGAAAATCCATCACTCCACCGATGGCATCGCTGCCATAGATCATCGACCCGGGCCCGAAGATGACTTCTGCACTTTCAGTTGATAAGGCATCTATACTGATGATGTTTTGAAGGTTTCCACTCCGGAAAATGGCATTGTTCATCCTGACGCCATCCGTTACGATGAGCACGCGATTGGTCGCGAAGCCTCGTATCATGGGACTTCCTCCGCCTAGCTGGCTTTTTTGTACGAATATGGCACCAGTTTGTGCCAGCAAATCAGCGGATGTCTGCGGGTTTCTTAACCGGATATCCCGAAGATCTAATTTTAAGATTCTGTTGGGTACTTCATTGAGCTTTTGTTCCCATTTGTTGAACGACACCACTACCTCCCTGAGGCTCTTCATTGCAGTGTCGCCTTCCTCTATATCCTGACCACCTGCGGTTGTTCTGCAGCACAGGAAGAACAAAAGAATCGAAAGCGATTTCATCATTGTCTTGGCCTCTTAAGAAAGGAGGGACTGCCCGGTCATTTCTTCAGGGATCGGCAAACCCATCAGCGTGAGAATGCTTGGGGCTATGTCTCCGAGTTTGCCGTTCCGCAACCGGCCTTTCCAGTTGCGGTCGATCACGAAAAGCGGCACCAGGTTAAGGGTATGAGCGGTGTTAGGTGTTCCGTCAGGGTTGATCATGAAGTCAGCATTTCCGTGATCGGCTGTCAGGAATACGGCGTAGTTGTTCTCCAAAGCAGCTTGAACGACGCGTTCTACGCAGCTATCAACGGTTTCGACAGCCTTTATAGCTGCATTGAAGTCGCCAGTATGCCCCACCATATCGGCATTTGCATAATTGAGGCAGATAAAATCTGCGCTTTTTTCCCGGATCTCGGGAATGATCGCATCGGTGAGTTCCACTGCACTCATCTCAGGTTTGAGGTCATAGGTCGCCACTTTCGGGGACGGCTTCATGATCCTCTTCTCTCCTTCGAAGGGATTTTCCCTTCCACCGCTGAAGAAGAACGTCACGTGTGGATATTTTTCAGTTTCAGCGATCCTGATCTGCCGAAGGCCGGCTTTCTCAAGAACCTCACCGAGGGTCATTGTCAGGTTGTCGTTTCTGAAGATCACGTGTACATCCCGGTAAGTCTTGTCATATTCCGTGAGGGTCGTGTAGTGTAGGTGGAGTTTTTTCATGCCGAGTTCCGGCATATCCTGTTGGGTGAGTACTTCTGTGATCTCACGGCAGCGATCCGTCCGAAAATTAAAACAAAACACGGCGTCCCCTTCGTGAATGGTGGCGAGGGGGCTGCCTTCGGTGTTTGTGACAATCAAAGGCTTGATGAATTCATCGGTGACATTTGCTGAGTATGAATCTGCGATGGCCCGCAGCGGGTCAGTAACTTTCTCCCCTATGCCATTGACGATGGCGTCATAGGCAAGTTTGATCCTTTCCCAACGTTTGTCGCGGTCCATGGCATAGTATCTTCCGGTAACGGAAGCAATACGCCCTGTGGTCTTTTCAAGATGTGTGTGGAGGTCTGACAGGTATCCCAATCCGCTTTTTGGATCGGTATCTCTTCCGTCGGTGAAAGCGTGTATGAACAGATCTTTGAGTCCATGCACAAGGCAAATGTCTGCGATGGCCTTGATATGGTCGATATGTGAATGCACGCCACCATCGCTCACGAGGCCGATCAGATGCAGTGGTTTTTTGTTATCCACTGCATATCGGACGGAGGCGAGAAGGGTCTCGTTTTTGGCAAATTCTCCGGACTTGATCGCAACATGGATCCTTTGCAACTCCTGATAGACAATCCTACCGGCACCTAGGTTGAGGTGACCGACTTCACTATTCCCCATTTGTCCTGCAGGCAGGCCCACCTCTTCGCCGCAAGTCACCAGGGTGCTGTTCGGATATTTTCCGTAGAGGGAGCTCACAAATGGTATATGGGCATGCTGGATGGCATCAGAGGTCTTTTCTTTTCCCAGTCCCCAGCCATCCATGATGATCAGCATCGCTCTTTTTTGTTCCATAGCGCAAAATTACTCGTTTTGATGGAAAGGGATTCCCGTTATCCTGATATCAAAACAGGGGTCTATTTTGAAAGGATCATTGACAGAGCGGAAAACGTGCATAAAAAAAATAATACAGCGATCATTTGGCACATTTTTGGCTTTGAATTGGGAACACAACAAAATTTGATTGAAACCTCTACATAATCTTCTTTTACTGTTGACCATAACCGGGCTTTTTTCTTTTGGTACATCCATCAATGATGTGGTTGCCGCCATGAAAAAAGGGGATGCCGTCAGCCTTTCGAGATATTTTGACGATGTCGTGCAGATCACGATGGATGATAAAAGCCATGCATACAGCAGGGGCCAGGCGGAGATGATCCTGAAGAATTTTTTTGCAAGCCGAACTGTCAGGGGATTCACTGTTGAGCACCAGGGGTCAGGGGGTGAAACAGAATTCTGCACCGGTCTACTCACTACCGAACAGCAGCCATTTCGCATCTCCATCTTCATGAAAATGCGTGGAGAGCGAAATGTCATTCAGGAGCTTTGGGTTGAACGCAAGGCACGCTGACATCAATTCAGGATCATTCCCAGTATAAAAGAGCTGACGGAATCCTCCTATCTTCACTTCATGAAGACATTTGACGAACAGCTGGAGCACCTCATCCGCGAGGCAATGGCTGAAGATATCGGAGATGGCGACCATTCGACACTCAGCGCCATTCCGCCTGATTCCAGGGGGAAAGCAGTACTTAAAATCAAACAGGATGGCATACTTGCCGGTATGAAGGTGGCGGAGAGGGTATTCCGACTGTGTGAAGAAGACGTTGTTTTTTCCCCCCATAAAGCTGATGGGGATGCCATGTTTTTTGGGGAGACAGCCTTTGAGATCGAGGCATATGTCCATACCATCCTCCAATGCGAAAGGATCGTGCTCAATTGCATGCAACGCATGAGCGGGATAGCAACACTGACTCACCAATACACGGCTTTGCTCGAAGGATTTCACACAAAAGTGCTGGATACCCGCAAGACCACTCCGAATTTCAGGCTTCTTGAAAAGGAGGCAGTCAGGATCGGCGGCGGCATTAACCATCGTTTCGGCCTATACGATATGATCATGCTGAAGGATAATCATATCGACTATGCTGGTGGTATTCCGCAGGCGATCAGCAGCGCCTGGGAGTATGTGTGTGCTAAAAAACCCGGCCTTAAGATCGAGGTGGAAACGCGGTCATTGGATGAAGTCCGGCAGGTTATGGCATCCGGTGAAGGAAAGGTCTTCCGCATCATGCTCGATAATTTCAGTCCGGCCATGATCAAAGAAGCCATTGCCGTCATACATGGAAAATTCGAGACGGAAGCCAGTGGCGGCATTAATCTTGAGAACATTCTTGATTATGCCCGGACCGGAGTGGATTATGTGAGTGTGGGAGCGCTCATACATCAGGCCAAAAGTGTGGACCTAAGCCTGAAAGCCATTTGAAAATCTGGTGGTATGACAAAACCCTTCATTTGAATTCCGGAAAATGATACAGGGTTTCGGTAGAAATTTTGATGACAGAAAGCCAATATCATTGATGATCAGGTGTTTTCATTTTGCCGGATATCCATTCTTCAGCAGCCAGACTTTTATTTTTTCCCTGTGGTCCCCTTGGATGATGATTTCTCCGTCTTTAGCCGATCCGCCGGTGCCACAGGAAGTCTTCAGCTTTTTTCCAAGATCTTCCAGGTCATCCTCTTTCCCCAAAAATCCGTCCACTACGGTGACGGTCTTTCCGCCGCGGTGTTTGGTCTCTAGTCTTATCCTCAGTTTCTGCTTTGCAGGAGGCAGGGTCTCGACTGCTTCATGCGGTTCATCTTTCCGAAAGTTCGGGTCGGTGCTGTAGACCAAACCTTTTGTGTCGGGCTGATTTTTTTTACTCATATGCAGTATCCGGCTAATGATTCATGATTGTGTGCTGTTACAATAGACGATCCCGTCACTGTCCCTGCGCCAGACTGTATGCCTTCTTGCCTCCCCACATGTTGAGGAGTTCCGTGGAGCAGACTTTGAAGTCCTGTGTCAGGCGTTTATACAGTTCGATGATATCTATCTGGGTTACCGGCTGGTCGCCGATGCTTTCGAATCGGCAGCGGTATTGGTTGACAAGATTGGTGAAGACAGACCCTTTGGGCCAAACTTGCGTGCCACGATTGCTGATGGTCACGAGTTTGAAAAGGTCCGT
>JBIKIB010000259.1:0-5569 GCA_044361845.1 Chitinophagaceae bacterium
CTTCCGCTGGGTGCCATAACCGACCACGACGACTTCGCCCATGTCTCCGGAGACGGATTCGAGCACAAGATCAAGTGTCTTTGACGTGATGGCAGCCTCTCGGCTGGTAAAACCAATGCCGCTGAAGACAAGTGTTTCACCGATAGCGGCGCGAATAGCATAAGATCCGGCGGCGTTCGTGGTCGTTCCCCGCTGGGTTCCTTTGACAGTCACCGTGATGCCTTCGGCAGCGTTGCCGGAAGCGGCGCTGATGACCCTGCCGGTCACCTCGATGTTCTGTGCCGCCACTTGCAGTGCCGAAACAAGCATCATGAACAGCATGAGCAATCGTTGTTTCATAAACATGGTTTTAGTTTGCTATTTGATGGATTTGATATAAAAGCCTTTAAGGTCCGTTTGTATAAGATTGAAAGGATCGACGGTTTTGTCGAGCAACACGGCCAGTTCGCACCTTGTGATCGGCCTGCCGGTGTTGAAATCCTGCAGCCCCCATGCGGCCCAGCCTGCACCGGCTTTTTGGGCTAAAGTTGCGGGATCGGTGATCGTCCCGTCCTTTGCCTTCGCGATCCGTGCTGATGCGATCCCCGAGGCAAGCTCGATCGCCCCGCCCACCGACAGCCAGTCCTGTCCTTTGAGGCTGACATCCGTGAAATCCCGGACATCCTTCATGATTTCGGTTATGCGTACCAGTGAGTCGGGATAGAACCAGGTACGATTGGCCCATTGGTAAGGCTCCCCCCTTCCCTTGAGGATGCCGGTGGCCCCTATCCGCTGGATGGCAGCGAAATGCGGGTGATCGGGTTTGACGTCGAAATAGGGCATGATGTATGCCCCGGCTTCGAGCAGTGCCGCCTGCACCTTCCTCACCGGGACCTTCGCGGGTTGTACGCCGGATGCGACGGACAACGCTGCCAGCAGTCCGGCGGCCTGCCCCGTGAGCATCACACAGGGCTGAAGCCGGGTGGTGCCATTGGCCACATTGCTCACACTGATGTTCTTCTCCGCTGCGATGATGCCGTCGTAGCCGGCGGGGATCAATGCCCCCAGGGGCAGGTTGAAGGATGGCACCGGATAGAATCCGAGGTGCTGGGGAGCGTTCAGGTTCTCCCGATGGTGGTGGTCGACCGGATAATCCCCTACGGCTATGCCTGTCCGGTAGAGGGCCTCCGGCTGGCTGTACGGCTCTGCGATATGGTTGAGGTTGAAGCGTATGATGCCCCTCACCCGCCTGCTTTCGCGATGGTAGGGGATGAGTGGCAGCTTGTCGGCCGTGGGGAATTCATCATCCGCCAGTCCAAGGTTCCTGAAGCCGGTCTGCGTCTGCAGGAAATATATGAACCGAAGGGTTTTCGCTTTTGCCAGGGTGACCGCAAGCTCCCTTTCAGCAGGTGACATGCCGATCATATTGAGGTAGATGTCATTGCCTTTCCCGGGCCAGTTGATCATGTATTTATCATTCGGCAGTCTACCGTAATCGAGCATCTGGCGGGCATTCACGTTGGTGGTGAGTTTATCAGGCTTGCTGCAGAATTCGTTGCAGCAGCCATCGAATTCCATGGGGTCGTATCCTGCGGGTCGCACAAGGGTGCGATCCACTCCCGGGCCAAAATCCTTCAGGATCGCTGCAAAAGTCATGTCCTGAATGATGTCGTTGGTAGCAGGCACGTTGACTTTTTCACCGGTGATGGTACTGGCCTCCATTCCGATATCGCTGGGGATTCCGGCATCGGCGATGACATCTCCCAGCTCGGTGGCATCGATCACTTGCCGGGCCCTGATGGTCAGCTTCCGGCCCGTGGCTTCATCCCTGAACCGGGCTCCTTTCATCCTATTGCCTTTCATGATCGCCGCTGTGAATCGCAGGCCGTAGCGCACGGTCAGCTTTTGTTCCGCCGAGGCGAGGCGCTTGAGGATGCTGTCCGCCACATGGGGTTCGAAGAGGGTATTGCTTACCCAGCCGGTGGCCACTTTGGAAGGCCCGCCGTATACCTTGTAGAGTTCATTCCTGAATTGCGACCAGATGCCGGATGGCATATTGTGGTTGCCGTCAAAAGCCGACACACCGGCAGCGGAGAGCATCCCACCAAGCCAGGTCGTCTGTTCCGCAATGACAGTCCGGGCACCCGACCGGGCAGCCTGGATGCCTGCTGCAGAGCCGCCCGTTCCGCCACCGACCACCAGCACATCCGTGCGCAGATGTCGCTGTGCTATGCTTTGATCACACAGCACCAGGAGGGCGACGATCAGGATATATGGGATCGGTCTTGTCATGAAAGTGTTTGATTCCTTATAGGTCAGATTTTTTCCAGTGTCTTCCATATCTGGTACAGTGATCGTGGAATATGGAAGCAACCCTTCCATTTCCCACCTTTGAGGTCAAGCAGGACCTCACCGCGCCTGTTCAGGTAACCGAACCACTCCGGATGCTCCTTGTCTTTGAAATGTGCCCAGGTATAGTCATGCAGCTTATGGAACCACTCTACGCATCGCTGGTCTCCCGTCATCTGAATAGCCTTTGCCATCGCCACCAGTGCTTCCACATGTACCCACCAGAGTTTTTGATCCCATTCCAGTTGTAGAGGAGGATGGCCTTTGATATCCAGAAAATAAAAAATGCCGCCATGCTTTTTGTCCCACCCGAATTCAAGGGTATTGAGCATGATATCCCTGGCCTGCTCTATGAGTTGATGATTGCCGGTGCGTGCACCGAGGTCCATGATGAACCACATGGCTTCCAGGGAATGGCCGGGGTTGCACACCCTTCCTTCAAAACTATCGCTGAACCCTCCGTCGGGCTTGACATTCTCCAAAATAAGTCCTGTCGATGGCTGATAAAAAACATCCATCACTTCATGTACGACCTGTGGAATCAGTGTGTCGATATGTCCGGCCCCCATGATGTCTTCCATCTCCAGGGCGAGGTTGCAGAGGATCATTGGCAGGCTGAAATTCCGCAGGGGTCTTGTACCCGGATAGGCCTTGTTATAAATACCCTTCCAGTCATGCCGGCGCCGTAGGATATTCTGAAATGTATCGATCGCGATGGTTTTATACCGCTCCTCCGGCAGGATCTTGTACAAAGCCGAAAACGCCATACAGGCAAAACAATCGCTGAAGATATTGCAGGGCTGTATCAGGGGTGTGCCATCTTCGGTAAGCGAAAAATACCAGTTTCCATGAGCGTCCCGGCCGTATTTTTCCAGGAAATCAGCGCCCAGCATGGCCATATCCAGCCATTCTTTCCTTTGCTCAACATGCCGGTACATATGGCTGAAACACCACACTTCCCGACCTTGAAGCCAGATGAACTTATCGGTATCGAACACCTCGCCTTTTCGGTCGAGGCAGGTATAATATCCACCATGCCGCCTGTCCGGACTTTTTTCAACCCAGAATGGCAGAATATGCTGTAGCAATTCGTTTTTGTACAGGGCAGCCAAACTCCGCAAGCTTTCTGTATGTGGGTGCTGGACCATAATTATTTCAACATCTTTATGTCTGGAGGTGTTATTTTTAGCTAAGTAAGGATTAAAAATATATTTATTTTAGTAAATAAACACACTTACTAAAATAATTTATTTACAATCAGCCAAAGTGACATGAAAAATAGCGCCGTTGCTTCATTAGTTTTGACAAGCGAAGACGTATTTGGAATACCCTGATCAAATGACTGATAATCAGCCTGTATACTCGATTTTTTCCACCGAAAGCATTTCCGGTGTCGCCTACAAGAATAAATCCCTGAAGCGGGCGATCATTTCATATCTGGATTCATCCGACACGGCCACCGTGATGGACATCTCCCGGGAGTTGAACATCAGTGTGCCTAAGTCTGCCAGCCTGGTGAATGAACTCGTACAGGAGTCCCTTATCCGGGATTATGGAAAGATAGATTCCACCGGTGGGCGAAAGGCGAATGTGTATGGGTTGGTGAATGATGCCTGTTATTTCATCGGGGTGGACGTAAAGAAATATTATGTGAACATCGGCCTGCTGGATTTCAAAAAGCACCTCATCAGCGTTAGGGAGCTGGTGCCCTATCAACTGGAGAACACCCCTGAGTCTCTGCAAGCGCTGACAGTCATCATACAGGATTTCATCAGTGATTTCAGCGATATGAGGAACAGGATACTGGGTGTTGGGATCAACCTCACCGGTCGGATCAATCACCTCACCGGATACAGCTATAGTTTCTTTCATTTCCAGGAGGAGCCGCTGAGCCAGATCATCCAGAAAGAGATCGGTATCCCTACATTCATCGAAAACGATTCGAGATCGATGGCCTATGGAGAATTCATGAACGGGGTGGTCAGGCATGAGCGGAATGTCCTTTTCATAAACATCGACTTTGGACTGGGCATGGGCATCCTGATCGACGGATCACTATACTATGGGAAGTCGGGATTCAGCGGTGAACTCGGCCACATCCCTTTCTTCCATAATGAGATCATCTGCCATTGCGGTAAAAAAGGATGCCTGGAGACGGAAACCTCAGGCCTTGCGTTGCTGAGCATTGTCAAGGATAAGATCGGGAAAGGATCTTCCTCCATCCTGACCATGACCCACAAGGACCTTGATAAGATCAGGCTGGAGGATGTGATCGAAGCGGCCAGAAAGGAGGATACGCTGGTGATAGAGGTGCTCTCTGAACTCGGGGAAAAACTCGGGCGTGCCATCGCCATCCTGATCAACATTTTCAACCCGGAACTGGTCATCCTGGGCGGGAAAGTCTCTGAAACCGGTGAGCTGATCAAACTGCCGATCAGAAGCGCGCTCAATAAATACACCCTGGGGCTTGTCAATAATGATACGCAATTGAAACTATCCAGGCTGGGGGAACGTGCGGGGGTGATGGGCGGCTGCCTGATCGCAAGGGATCGGGTATTGTCATCCGCCACCTGAAGAAATCCAGATCAACCCTTTTCGTGATAACGGCCAGGCCTACCCGACATTTTGCATCGCTCAGTCACAAGCAACATACCGATCACACTTGACACATCTAAAACTCGTCCTGGTGGCATTTTTTTGGGGTGGAACCTTCATCGCGACACGGATCGCGACGCAGACATTCGAACCATTCACCGGCGCCTTCTTCCGCTTCCTCATCGCATCCGCCGTGCTGGTGCCACTGGCCTGGAAACTCAACCCGGGCTTTTTCCGGATCACAACCAAGCAGCTGCTGCACTATACACTGCTGGGGGCAACCGGGATCTTCGCGTATAATTATTTCTTTTTCAAGGGACTTCGGATGGTACCGGTCAGCCACGGTGCTTTGCTGGTGGCATTAAACCCTGTGATGGTCATGCTTATCTCTTCATGGCGTTACGGCGAAAAAATAAGGGGTGGCCGGCTTGCGGGCATGTTGCTGGCCCTATCAGGCGTTGCGCTGGTGATCTCCAGGGGAGACCTGCGTTCCCTTTTTTCCAGCTTCGAATGGGGAGATGCCTTCATGCTGGGATGTCCGGTCACCTGGGCCATCTACACCCTTGCCGGCAAGGAAGTGCTGAAGCATTCAAGCCCCATGCAGGCATCCGCCTGGGCCTCCCTGACGGGCTCTGTGATGTTGCTG
>JBIKIB010000244.1:0-5834 GCA_044361845.1 Chitinophagaceae bacterium
CCAGCGGGTCATCATACGGCCCGGCGCTCAGCGCTTCGACGCCAGGGGAGGAAAGCCTTTGTTTGATATTTCCGGTCGATGGAGGGTCTCGATCACGCGACCCGATGGTACCTTGAGGCCGGCAATGGCTGAGTTCCGTCAAAGCGGACAGCGTCTGACGGGCACATTCCTCACACCAAGTGGTGATTATCGCTATCTCGAAGGCATCGTGCGTGATGACTCTCTTCAGTTATCATGTTTTGATGGCAGCCATGCATATTATTTCGGAGCCCATATCGATTCGGAGGGTAAGATCAGCAACGGAGTCTTTGCTGCCGGGCTTACTCATCTGGAAAGATGGTCTGCCGAGCGTGATGCAGGGGCTTCGTTGGATGAGTCGGCCGCTGCCATGGTCCTTCGGCCGGGAATGGAAAGGTTGGATTTCAGGTTCCCCGACCTAGATAGTAATATCGTGTCCATACGGGATGAGCGATTCCGGGATAAGGTTGTCGTGTTACAGATCATGGGATCATGGTGTCCCAATTGCATGGATGAGACTGCTTTTCTGAGTGAGTATTATGATAAAAACCGCGATCGGGGGCTTGAAGTGATCGCACTTGCCTATGAATACAGTACCGATTTTGACCGGGCAAGAAAAAGCCTGCTGAAATTCCGCCAGCGATACCAGGTGGCATATCCCATGCTGATCACAGGTGTGGTCAGTTCAGATACCCTTCGGACAGAGAAGACACTTCCCGAACTCACACCGATCAAGGCTTTCCCAACAACCATTTTCATCGGTCGTGATGGGAAAGTCAGTAAGATCCATGCAGGATTCTCCGGACCAGCAACGGGGGTCCACTTTGATCGGTATAAACGTGATTTTGAGGAGACTGTTACGGGGCTTCTGCGTCAGGGGAAATGAGGTACTGGAGAATTGCTCACCCATTCGCATATATTGAAATGTAAGGAGAAGGATGCTATCCATGCTTGCGCAGCAGATCGTTCAGCAGGGCATATCCCAGATCATTGAAGTGGTGATCACATGCGAAGAAAATGGAGTTGACATCAGTCTTGCTGCGAATGAGGTGATCGAAAAAGGAAATGTACCGGTGATTTCCCCTTGCAGCGATCTTTTCCAGTGTCAACTCAAGCGACTTGTATTTCTTCAATGTATTGATCTGGCTGGCGGATTTAGTCAGTAGTTGCTGGCTGGGCAGGTTTATGAAGCAGACGGTGGCATTGTTCCGGTCGGCGATGTGCATGATCTGCTCCATGTCATATTCCAGGATCCTGAATGCGGTTGAGTCGAATTCAAGTTCAGCAGGAGATGAACCCTCTAATGCAGCTGTTTTTCTATGATTTACGAACCTGAGTTTGAGTAGCTTCAACAGCCTTGCCGTGTAGGTCAGTCTGATGATCTTTTCGGGCAGGCTCATATCTTTTTTCAAGAAAGTCTTCAGCCCCATCCTGTAAGCGTTCTCTTTTTCCAGTTCTCGCAAGTTTTTCCTGGATGCGATGGTGGAGTCGGGAGATCCTTTATAGATGATCCTGGAGATATCTTGCGTATCCCTGTAAGGTCTGTAACGATGACCATGTGCAAGGATATCGTTGTTTCGTATGTCATTTTCAGTAAAGTCATTGGCGAGGTATAACAGGACATAGACTTTGGTGTGTCGGAAAATGCTTCCGAAATGGTCATAGATCAGTTGCATTTGAGTGGATCCGATATGCCCACTGGTGCCAAGGTTTAAAGTCTGCATCCCGGTCGATCGGCCATAGCGTTCTGCAATGGTACTATCTTCTTCAATGCCAAAACCCTCCGCAAAACTATCCCCCAGCATAAGGGCGGTATTGCTATTGGTGCTATCGGGTATGCTTCCTCTTGCTCCAAGGCTGTTGAAGATCATGGTTACGTTATAGCAATTGGAGGCATGCTTGAATGTCGTATTCGGGGTATGCCAGGTCGCCCATGGGTAGGCGCCGGAGTCGATGAAGTGGGTCGACTCATGGTGTACGATATCATAATAAGCTGAGTCATCTTCCCATTTGAAGTCAATATAGGTTGGGTACTGTTCGAAATCCCGCACAGGGGTCTTGGTGATGCTGAAGTAGGTGAATCCGGCCAATTCCAAAAATATGATAAGGAAGATGATATTGCCGGGTATCCATTTCGGTATACTCTTCATGTGCAAAAAAAGTATATGTGGGATTGATGTCAAGGACCATCAACCATTCATGTAAAAAGTAGATAAAAATAGATGAGAAGTGTACAGATATCGATAGGCCTGATAATCATGTAATGCATGGATGTGTTCAGCATTGAATGAGTGCTACTATTTTTTCCAGATACGATCTATCCGTTTCATCAAAATATGCGGGGAATTCGCTGTCGGCATCAAGCACACCGATGATATGGCCGTCTTTGAACAGGGGTACGACTATTTCGCTCTTCGAAAGGCTGCTGCAGGCGATATGTCCTGGGAATTCATCGACATTTGGGACGATAAGCGTTTCCTTTTTTTCCCATGCTGAGCCGCAGACGCCGCGCCCTTTTTTGATGCGGGTGCAGGCTACCGGTCCCTGGAACGGTCCCAGCACGAGTTCCTCGTCTTCTGTGAGGTAGAAGCCTACCCACCACCAACCGAATTGTTCCTTAAGGGCAGCTGAGATATTTGCCAGTTTTGCGATCAGACTGGGTTCCCCATCGATCAGTGCGGAGATCTGTGGAATGAGTTGTTCGTACTGTTCGGTCTTGTCGCCTTGAGCGATCTTTAGGTCTTCTGCCATGCGTTGCAAATGTAAAAAAAGTATTGGAAACATTTTTGGAACAGCAAACGATTGCAATCTCTTTTTGAAGCAGGTTTGGTATGAGATGGATATGCCGGCAATCCAAAATGGTTTAATTTTTCATTTTTAATGCTTGCACATGAATCTAAGTAAACCATCGCTGTCATTTTGGCAGATCATCAACATGAATGTCGGGTTCTTTGGGATCCAGTATAGTTTTGGTTTGCAGCAGACTGCCATAAATCCTTTATATACATTCTTGCATGCGAATCCGGAGGATCTTCCCCTGTTGAATCTGGCAGGACCCATGACAGGTCTGTTGGTGCAGCCGATCATTGGTGCGATGAGCGATAAGACCTGGCATCCCCGGTGGGGGCGTCGGAAGCCCTATTTTCTGATCGGTGCCATCATGTGTAGTCTTGCTCTTTTTGCATTTCCTTTCAGCAAGGCACTTTGGATGGCGGTGGGTTTGCTTTGGATCCTTGATGCAGGGAACAACACTGCCATGGAGCCATACCGTGCGTTCATAGCCGACAAACTTCCTCCGCACCAGCGGGCCATGGGATTCCTTACGCAGAGTTTTTTCACCGGGTTGGGTATCACGCTTGCCAATCTTTCACTTTTTGTATTCCAGAAGCTGATATCCGGGGAAACGGTCACCATCGATGGCCGGTCAGGGATTCCATATTGGGTGTTCGGTTCTTTTTTTGTGGGAGCAGTTTGTTCCATTGGTACTGTACTGTGGTCTACTGCAAAAACACCTGAGATCCCACCGAGTCCAGCTGAGTTGGCCATACTGAAGGCTGATAAAGGAGGGTTCCTGTCGCCTTTCAGGGAGATCTTCATGGCCATTCGCGATATGCCGCCGTTACTCTGGCAACTGGCGCTCGTTTATCTTTTCCAGTGGTATGCGATGTTCTGTTACTGGCAGTATATTTCGCACAGTATCGCATTTTCTGTATGGAACACCAGCGCATCGGCGGATCCCGGGCGCTATGAGGAAGCTGTTGGATGGACGGGACTCGTCAATGGCTTTTACAATATCGTAACGTTCCTGTCAGCTTTCGCATTGGTGGGATTGGCACACCGGTATTCGGCGAAAAGGGTACATGTGGTATCGCTGTTGATGGCTTCGCTTTCATTATTCCTGCTGCCTGGTATAAGCGACAAATACCTTCTCTTTTTACCCATGGTCGGTTTCGGCATCGCTTGGGCCAGCATGATGGGGGTGCCGTACATCATGGTGGTGAATGCCATACCCAAAGAACGGTATGGTGTCTACATGGGCATTGTCAACATGATGATCGTGATCCCTATGATCATCCAGACCTTGACATTCGGGATGATCTATGAGCATATCCTTGGCGCAAAGCCCGGTAATGTGATGTATTTCGCTTCGGCATTGCTGTTGCTCGCCTCTATTGCGACTCTACGGATACGGGTACCCGAAGTTGTGGAGGTAGGGGGACCTGAAACGGGCGAGGGGCATTGATGATCATTTTGTACTTTTATTCGTAATCCAGCAACAGCGTATGGGTATATTGTGCATAGGAGAAGCATTGATCGATATGATCTGCACGGATAAGGGACGGGTATTGTCTGATGGAGAACATTTCCTGCGAAAACCCGGGGGAGCACCCACCAATGTGGCCGCTGCTGTGGCGGCATTGGGTGGGCATGTTGCTCTTGCCGCCAGGGTCGGTGCCGATCCCTTCGGGAAACATCTGAAGGATGTTATGGATTCATTCGGGGTGGATACGCGCTGGATGACAGAAGATCCCGAACGGTTCACCACTTTTGCATTCGTATCCCTGATGGAAAATGGGGAGCGTGACTTTCACTTCAATCGCGGAGCGGATGGAGCCTTATCGATCGGGGACATCGCAGCCATCCCGATGGCTCCCCTGCGGATCGTGCATTTCGGATCCGCTACAGCTTTTCTTCCGGGTTCTTTGCAATCCGCTTATCGCTATATGCTTGACCAGGCTACGCAAGGCGGTAAGTTCATTTCATTCGACCCCAATTACAGGCATTTGCTCTATCAGGACCAGATCCCATCTTTCATTCATCAATCACTTGATTTCATAAGGGCTTGTCATTTTTTCAAACTCAGCGATGAAGAGGCCATGCTGATCACGGGCTGCGCGACGATCGGTGATGCAGTCCTGGCATTGCGGGAGATCTCCTCTGCGGTGTTCGCCATAACCCTCGGCAGCGAGGGTACCTTGCTGGGCTTCGGGGATGCGTCGATCATCGTGCCCAGCATTCCTGTAGAGGCTGTCGACACGACGGGTGCCGGTGATGCATTCGTGGGTGCGGTGCTCTATCAGTTGCAGGCGGAGGCCCAGATCCGGGATCTGCCAATGGAACGCTGGGTCGCGATCGTGGGCAACGCGAATAAAGCCGGCGCTCGGACCTGTGCCTTCATGGGGGCGATGGAGGCATTCCGTCATCTAGACAAACATATCTTCACATAATCTGAACGAACGTGGGCAGATATAACCTGCATATTGGCATGAGTGACCGGTCAGGCGGTGACGAATCCGACACGGGTTTGAGTCAATCCCCTTTTGACATGCGGCTGGCACAGTATTCGGCCGTTATCCGGGAATTGTTTTTTTCGTTGTATGACCGACATCCCGATAAAGATGCGGCTTTCCGTGCAATGCTCGACACCCTTCGTGATGCACATGCAATGCGTCCTGACGCGCTCAGGACACGTGACGAGGCGAAGCTCGATGCCGGACACTGGTACCTCAGCCATGAGATCTCGGGGATGAGTTTATATGTTGACCGGTTCTGCGGGAACCTGCAGAATTTGTCAGCTAAGCTGGATTATTTCACGGAGCTCGGCGTGAACTTCCTGCACCTCATGCCAATCTTCATGAGTCCGGAAGGGGAAAGTGACGGTGGTTATGCCGTCTCCGATTTCAGAAAGGTGGATGAACGGTTCGGCTCGCTGGAAGACCTTCGGCAGTTGCAGTCGGATATGCTTGGGCGCGATATGTATCTCATGCTCGATATCGTCTTCAATCATACATCCCACCAGCATGAATGGGCCAGTA
>JBIKIB010000245.1:0-5822 GCA_044361845.1 Chitinophagaceae bacterium
ACGCTTTGTGTGATCTGCGGGGTCAGCGGAAGCGGGAAGACCACACTCGTCAAGCAGGTGTTGCATCCGGCACTCATGAAGATCAAGACGGGTGTATCGGATAGGGTAGGGGTCCACAAGGCTATTACAGGCGATCTGGAGGCTTTTTCCCTTGTGGAGATGGTCGACCAGAACCCCATCGGGAAGTCGTCCAGAAGCAACCCTGTGACCTATGTGAAGGCATGGGATGAGGTACGTGACTTATATTCGAAATTGCCTTTGAGTAAGATCCGGGGTTACATGCCCAAGCATTTTTCTTTCAATGTGGATGGTGGTCGGTGTGATGCCTGTAAGGGTGAAGGAGAACAGGTCGTGGAGATGCAGTTCCTTGCGGACGTTCACCTCACCTGTGAGGTCTGCAATGGGCAGCGGTTCAAGGATGAAGTGTTGGAGGTAAGGTTTCGGGAGAAGAACATCTACGAGTTGCTGGAGATGTCGGTGGAAGACGCCATAGCATTTTTCAGGGAGGAGCCGGATATCGCCAAAAAGCTTAAGCCACTGAGTGATGTCGGGCTGGGATATGTCAAACTGGGGCAGTCAAGCGATACCCTTTCAGGGGGGGAGGCGCAGCGTGTGAAGCTTGCGTCATTCCTTGGAAAGGGCAGGTCGCAGGAAAAGATCCTGTTCATATTTGACGAACCCACCACCGGACTTCATTTTCATGACATCCGGAAACTGCTCGCATCGATGAATGCCCTCATTGATCAGGGGCATTCTGTTATTGTGATTGAGCACAACCTAGATGTGATCCGTTGTGCAGACTGGGTCATTGAACTTGGGCCGGAGGCGGGAGATGCGGGGGGAATGTTGGTGTATGAAGGATTGCCTACGGCTTTAAAAGACTGTGAAACCTCTCCAACGGGAAAGTTTTTACACTAGTTACCGGCATCCCGGATGCTGCCAGGGATGCTCAGAGGCTTATGCTGACAGTGGGAGGTCACTTCTTGTCATCTCAGCCTGTCCAAACTCTTTATGATTTTTTCATCCCTGCGAATACCGCCATGAGCGAGCATGAACAGGATGATCATGAGTACCGGCATGAGGGCACCCGGCTGCCAGATATTTGCAACGGGCATCAGCGATCTCTTCATTTCCTCGACCCGGAAGAATTCAAGGATGAGGATGATGACGGATAGCAGGGTCCCCAGCAGGCATAGGCTTTTCTGGAGGCTTCTGTTGCGGAACAGGAATACCGTGGCAAAAGCGAGAAGTGCTGCTACGACGATGAGGATGAACAGCAGGAGGCTTTCAGGGGCGTAGTACGCTTTTTTGGGTTGGTTTTCGAGGGTATAATTCCACAGTGGTAGTTTATACATAAGTGTGCCTGAAATCCCTGCGAGCAGTAGCCAGATCGTTTGAATGCGTTGGATCATGGGTGTTTGGTTTGCTTATGAAAGGTCATTACAGTTCCGGGTAGAGGGGATAACGTTCCATCATGGTGTTGACATCCTGTTTTATCGACAGGATCAGGTCGTTGTCATCGGGTTCGGCGATCACCCTGTCGATCAGTGATACGATCGATTCCATCTCCGGTTCTTTGAGCCCTCTTGTGGTGATGGCGGGCACACCCACGCGTATGCCGGAGGTCACGAACGGGCTTTTATCGTCGAATGGTACGGAATTCTTGTTGAGGGTGATATGTGCTTTGTCAAGCACTTCCTGGGCTTTTTTACCGGTGATGTTCTTATTGCGCAGGTCGATGAGCATGAGGTGGTTGTCGGTTCCTCCGCTGATGAGGTGGTATCCTTTGGAGACGAAAGCTTTGGCCATGGCTTGGGCGTTCTTGCGGACCTGGTGTTGGTAATCTGCGAATTCATCGGTGAGGATCTCACCGAAAGCGACGGCTTTTGCGGCGATGATATGTTCGAGTGGGCCGCCCTGCATCCCGGGGAAAACGGCGAGGTCGAGCAGTGCGCTCATGGACCGGGTGTTTCCTTTGGGGTCTTTTACACCGAAGGGGTTATCGAAATCGTGCCGGAGCATGATCACGCCCCCTCTTGGGCCACGAAGGGTTTTGTGTGTGGTGGAGGTAACGATATGGCAGTGATCGAAGGGGTCGTTCAGGAGTCCCTTGGCGATCAGTCCGGCAGGGTGTGCGATGTCAGCCAGCACCAAAGCCCCCACTTCGTCGGCTACGGCACGGATCCGTGCATAGTCCCAGTCGCGGCTGTAGGCAGAAGCACCGCATATGATCATTTTCGGTTTTTCGGTCCGGGCGATGCGTTCGAGTTGATCATAGTCTACGAGTCCGCTTTCCCTGTCGACGCCATAGTGGAAAGCCTGGTAATATTTTCCGGTGAAGTTGGCCGGACTGCCATGCGTGAGGTGTCCGCCCATGGAGAGGTCCAATCCCAGCATTTTATCGCCTGGTTTGAGGCATGCCAGGAAGACCGCGGCGTTGGCCTGGGCTCCGCTGTGGGGCTGCACGTTGACCCAGCCGGCATTGAATACCTGTTTCAGCCGGTCGATCGCGAGGTTTTCGATCTGGTCCACCACTTCGCATCCGCCGTAATAGCGTTTGCCGGGATATCCTTCTGCATATTTGTTTGTGGGTACGGAGCCCATTGCTTCCATGACCTGCAGCGACGTGAAGTTCTCCGAAGCGATGAGTTCTATTCCGTTGCGCTGCCTTTCCAGTTCTTTATTGATGAGGTCGAACAAGGCCGTATCCCTTTGCATGCTTGCGTGAATTTTGGCAAAAATACTCCACCATCCTTGAACGGCAATGCATGAATGAAGAAGGTCTGTTTCATGTGGAAAACACAGCGTCATAATTTTCCCTACATTCACACGTCCATAAACGGAACTTTCAAATATGAAAGCCATTATTCCCGTTGCCGGTGCAGGGACCAAGCTCAGGCCGCACACCTATACGCAACCAAAAGCCCTGATACCGCTTGCCGGAAAAACGATCCTCAGCATCATCATCGATCAGCTGAAACAAGGCGGTGTGAATGAATTTGTGCTGATCCTGGGTTATCTGGGTGATAAGATCCAGGACTATGTTCAGCTCAATTATCCCGATCTCCGATTCGAATTCGTCCATCAAAGCGACCGTCACGGGTTGGGGCATGCGATTTTTCTGACGCGTGAATTGATCCTGGATGATGAGGTGCTGATCGTCCTCGGCGATACCATTTGTGAATACGATGTGCGTGAGTTCCTGGGTCGTGAGGGATCGGTACTGGGTGTCAAGAAAGTCGATGACCCAAGGAATTTCGGGGTTGCGGAGATCGATGAGGAGGGACGGATCAACCGGGTGGTGGAAAAGCCGCAGATCCCAAAGTCGAACATGGCGCTGGTGGGGCTGTATAAGATCCGGGAAACAGCATTACTTTTCGTCTGTCTGGAGAATAATCTTCGCGAAGGGATCAAGAGTTATGATGAGTACAGCCTCACGGATGCGCTTGACTGCATGATCCGTCGGGGAGCGATGTTCACAAGCTTCAAGGTCAACAACTGGTTCGACTGCGGGAAAAAGGACTCCCTGTTGGGGAGTAATGCCACCCTGCTCCGGAAATTCGGTGGGGAGATCTCCGAAGATCATCAGTTCGAAAATACGATCATCATCCCGCCTGTCAGCATCGCTGCAGGATGCGAGATCCGAAACTCGATCATTGGTCCGAATGTGGCCATTGGGGAGAAGACTTTCATCAATTACTCCATTGTAAAAGACTCCATCATCGGTTCTTTTTCGAAACTCTACGATGTCGTGTTGCACGACTCTCTGATCGGCAGCGACACGGAGATAAAGGGTGAGACGCGAACGCTGAATATCGGTGACAATACGGAGATCGACCTGGGATGATGCTTCGTTCTGTATGTCGTTGCTGATGCAGGGCGGGTCAGCTTTCCTTCAGGATATGAAACATGGTTGATATGTTCACCAATCGAATCACCACACTTTTCCGCATCGACATCCCGATCATTCAGGCCGGTATGGTATGGACGAGCGGATGGGAGCTCGCCAGTGCGGTGAGCCGTGCCGGAGGCTTGGGCATCCTTGGGAGTGGGAGTATGTATCCCGATGATCTGAGGGATCAGATCCGCAGATGCAAGGCGGCCACCGAGAAGCCGTTCGCCGTCAATGTACCCTTATTGTATCCGGATATCGATCAGCACATGCGCATTGTGTTGGAAGAGGGTGTCAGCATTGTTTTTACATCCGCCGGGAATCCGGCTATATGGACCGGCAGGCTAAAGGAAAAGGGTGTGACAGTGGTGCATGTGGTGAGCAGCAGTGTCTTTGCAAAAAAGGCGGAGGATGCCGGTTGCGATGCTGTTGTTGCCGAGGGTTTTGAAGCGGGAGGGCATAACGGCCGGGAGGAGACGACGACTTTGGTGCTTTTACCGCTGGTCTGCGCGGCCGTCAGGATACCGGTGATCGCTGCCGGGGGCATTGCGACCGGCAGGCAGATGCTTGCCGCCATGGTCCTGGGTGCGGAGGGTGTGCAGATGGGCAGCCGGTTCGTTGCCAGCCAGGAAGCGACTTCGCATATCCGTTTCAAGGAAGCCGTCGTAGCCGCCACCGAGGGCAGTACACAGCTGTCGCTGAAGAAGCATGTGCCGGTCAGGCTGCTGAAGAATGCTTTTTTTGAACAAGTCAGCAAAGCGGAAGCATGCGGTGCGGACAGGGAGGAGCTTGCCAGGCTGCTGGGAAAGGGAAGGGCGAAGAGAGGTATGTTCGAAGGCGATCTGGAGGAAGGGGAATTGGAGATCGGGCAGGTGAGTGCGATGATCCGGGAGATACAACCTGCCGAGGTTATCCTGAGGGAGGTATGGTCTGATTTTCTGATGGCACTCCGGGATCCATTGGGGACGGCCCCATCACAGATAGGATGATGTAAAAAAATATCCCACAGAGACTGCGGGATATTTTCGTGTTGATGTGGTCAGGGTCTTAGCAGGACCCTTACTTTTGGACATGTTCATAAGCATGCATGGCGGACTGGACTTCTGCATCCAGTTGCCATGTGTTCAACTTAGACAGGATCAGCTCTTCCACCTTTTTTTCCCGGCAATTGCCAGCATCGAAATGGAATGTTCTAGGGGTTTCTCCGGTATCCTGCGACATGATGTCGGGGAATAGGCGGTAGGCGAAATTTGGTTCTTGCATTTTCATCATTTTGGTACGGATACGTCAATAACGAGGGATAATCAGCCTTTATTATGGGTCTGGGTCCGGCAAAAACAAATGACAGACCCAACAGCCTGTCATTCAGTTTTTAAGTGTCAAAAATATATTTTCAGAGCTTTCCGACCATGTTTTCCGGTACGACCCACTCGTCAAATTCCTCCGGCGTCACATAGCCCAGACTTACTGCCATCTCCTTCAGCGTAGTACCTTCTTTATGAGCTTTTTGTGCTATTTCAGCAGCTTTGTAGTATCCGATCCTTGTATTGAGGGCGGTCACGAGCATCAATGAGTTTTCCACATGTTTGCGGATATTGGCATCTATGGGTTCGATGCCTTGGGCGCATTTATCGTTGAAGCTCACGCATCCGTCCCCTAAAAGGCGCGCGCTGTGCAGGAAGTTATAGATCATGACAGGCTTGAAGACATTCAGTTCAAAGTGGCCATTGGCTCCTGCGATATTGATCGTCACATCATTGCCGAGGACTTGTGCTGCGATCATGGTGAGGGCTTCGCACTGGGTGGGGTTCACTTTGCCCGGCATGATGGATGATCCGGGTTCATTGTCGGGTATGAAGATCTCTCCGATGCCGCTGCGCGGGCCGGAGGAGAGCATACGGATATCATTGGCGATCTTCATCAGGCTCAC
>JBIKIB010000246.1:0-5821 GCA_044361845.1 Chitinophagaceae bacterium
TTCGAAACTTCTGACCAGTCGTAGGCTTTTCCACCCATTCCGCTGAAACGTATCCGAGTCTTGCTGAAACCGATCTCGGTGGCTTTCATCGCATATGCTTCGAATCGTGCGAGGAGAAGAAATGCCACACCGAGGATGTTGAAAGGGGGAACCAGTATCAGCCCCATGCCGGTAAGGGATAGGATCGGCCAGTACAGCACTGGCTTGTTCTGCCTCATCTGTCTCAGATTCCAGATCAGGAATATGATGCAGGGAATGATGAACAGGATGCTGAATCCTGCATCCGGTTCCCTCAAATACCGTGTGCCAAGTATGAAGATCCCCAATATGCTCAGGATGAGCCCGGTCAGGCGGATGGCTTTCGCATTGGAATGCTTCAGGACCACTACAAAGTCGAATGCAGGAATTTCCTTTGCCATATCATGGATTCGATGCGAGCATAAAATGGCAAAGTTTGAAGAGGACCCTCGCCCCGACATTCTCGTCCCACTCGTTGTTGCTGATGCCGATCTCGCAGAGATCGAAACCAATAAGGGTGCGTTTCGACTCGATCATCCTTTTGATGAGATAGAATACCTGCTCCGTTTCGAATCCTCCCTGAACGGGTGTGCCTGTGCTAGGACATAGCTTGGGGTCAAGGCCGTCGATATCGAAACTCAGGTAAACCTTTTCAGGCAGCTGCTCCACGATGTCGTCAGCGATGCTTCTCCAGGTCTCCCCTTCATACATCCGCTCCCTGATCTGTTTGTCAAAAAACGGCACGACCCTGGTATTACTGTTTTGGATGTATTCCCATTCACTTTGACTATGGTCGCGTATGCCTGCCTGCACCAGTTTTTTGATCTGAGGGATGTCGCGTAAAGCATTGAACATGATGGATGCATGCGAATTGGTGAATCCCTCATAGGTTTCCCTCAGGTCGCAATGTGCATCTATCTGCAGGATGCCGAAGTCTCCGTGTTTTTCCGCAATGGCTTTCATGAAGCCATAGGGACTGCTGTGGTCCCCGCCGACGATACCTACCAGCTTACCCTTGTCAAGCAGTTCGGAAGTCTGCTCATAGACCCATTTATTCAGGAACTGACTGCCCTCGTTCACTTCCCTGAGCGTCTTGCACATGAACTTGTTCTTCAGGATCTCCTCACCCTGGGAAATGAAGTTGATGTATAGTTCCGCTTCCTTCCGGAGATAATCGCTCTTCAGGAGGATCTTTTTATCGGGTTCACGCATATGGAAACCCTGTTTCCAGCCTTCATTGATGTCAGCATCGAACAGGTCGATCTGTAAACTCGAGTGGAAAAGGTGTTCCGGCGCACGGGCGGTTCCCTTACGGTAGCTGGCAGTCACTTCCCAGGGAACGGGCAACAGCACTACCCTCGCATCGGCTTCCGTGAAAGGAAGACCGAAAATATTGTTGTTCGGATTACCAGCGGCATTCGGGTCGAACAGGGAGAGATCGGTCATGTATGGCTCTTGAATGGTTATGTTTTGCGGGACAGGATTTGACCATTACCCGCTGCACAGCATTGAAAAACGGATGCGAAGGTATCATCACAAAGCATCTGCCCAAAATAATCCTTTCATATGCCTGTGTTGCGTAATGTATCGAACTGTTCCTCTTTTAGGGCGACTTCCCTAAACATTATGACATGCGTTCTGTTTTTCATGTAATTTTACACCAATAGATAGACGAGTACCATGAAGAAAATGCATATCATCCTCCTTGGCGCTGTGGCCGTTGTCATTGCCGGTCTGATGACCTGGATCAAAGACCTATCCACGTACGATTCCATAGCCTCCGCACGACGCAAGGAAGGACGGTTTGTTCACCTCATCGCAAAACTAGATAAGGCTGAAGCGGTTGTGTATGACCCTGTCAAAGACCCGAACTACCTGAGTTTTTATGCGCTGGATTCACTTGGAGGGAAGACGAAAGTCGTCTACCTCAATGCCAAGCCAACCGATTTTGAAATGAGCGACCGCATCGTCATGAAAGGTAAGATGAAAGGAGAGGTCTTCGAATGCAACGAGATCGTACTCAAATGTCCATCCAAGTACACGGAGGATCCGAATGTACAAATGGAAAAATACCGCAAGTCCTCATCTGACGGCGACACAAAGACCGGCTCCACACCGGCCAGGTCCTGATCACACAACTCAAATAATCCCGCTGCATGCGTTACGAAGGCGAACATATTCTGATCGGCCAGCTAGGCCATTTTTTCACCTTGCTGTCCCTGGTGGCATCCATGGTCGCAGTATTCTCCTATTACAAAGCAACGGTGACCATTGCCGACGATGCCCGTCGCTCCTGGAGCCGCCTGGCCCGCACCGCATTCATCGTGGATATCATATCCGTGCTGGCGATCTTCTTCGTGTTGTACCTCATCATCTACAATCATTATTTCGAATACAAGTACGCCCACCAGCATTCCAAGCGCAGTCTTGATATGCAGTATCTCCTGAGTTGTTTCTGGGAAGGGCAGGAGGGTAGCTTCATGCTCTGGAGTTTCTGGAATGCCATACTGGGGCTTGTCGTGATCCGCACGGCAAAGCAATGGGAAGCCCCTGTGATGACGATGGTGTCCATCGCACAGGTATTCCTGGCTTCCTTCCTGATAGGCATCTACTTCTTCGATCTGCGCATAGGCACAAGCCCTTTCGTGATGATGCGCAATGAATTCCCGGATGCACCCATTTTTCAGGACCCTCAGTATCTCTTGAAATACCTGACAGATGGCAACGGCCTCAATATACTCTTACAGAACTATTGGATGGTCATCCACCCGCCGGTCCTGTTCCTCGGGTTCTCTTCCGCGCTGATTCCTTTCGCTTTCGCAGTGGCAGGACTCTGGAAGAATGACCACAAGGGATGGATGGTACAAGGGCTTCCATGGGCGCTTTTCAGCGCAGGCATCCTCGGTCTGGGCATCATGATGGGTGCGGCATGGGCATACGAATCGCTCACTTTTGGTGGATACTGGGCATGGGATCCCGTCGAGAACGCATCGATGGTCCCCTGGCTGCTGATGGTCGCGGGAATACACACCATGCTCATATTCAGAAGTACAGGCCACTCCATCAAAGCAACATACCTCTTCATCGTGCTGTCTTATCTGTTCGTGCTGTACTCCACATTCCTGACCCGTACCGGGGTGCTGGGAGATACATCCGTGCATTCGTTCACCGGAGAGGGAAGTACCCTTTACTGGCACCTCATGCTCATGATGGCCGTTTTTGGGGGTATCCCGCTGTTTTTGTATATCCGGCAACGAAAACAACTTCCGGTCATTCACAAGGAAGAAAGCATGGCTTCCCGAGAATTCTGGATGTTCGTAGGTTCCTTGTTGTTCTTCATTTCGGCCGTGTATATCATCATCCTCACATCCCTGCCGTTCATCAATTCCCTCTTCGGAAGCAACTGGGCCATCGGTGAGGATGTGGAGTATGTCTACAACCGGGTCATGATCCTGGTGGCTTTTGTTCTTGGAATATTGACGTCCATCACGCAATACCTGAAGTATAAGGATACCCCCCGTAAATATTTCCTGGAACGGATCCTTTGGCCCACGGTCGTCACACTCCTGATATCCACCATGGTGAGCTATCTCGGAGGCATCAGCTACGATCGCTATGGCCTTGGCTTTCTGGTGGCGATCCATATCACCCTTTGGGCAGGCATTTATGCCATCGTTGCCAATGGTGCATATATGTGGATGGTGATGCGCAAGAACCTGAAAGCTTCCGGCGCCTCTGTCGCACACGTGGGTTTCGGACTGATGCTTGTCGGGATACTCATTTCATCGGCAAAAAAGGAGCTGGTGTCCCGAAACCGCACAGGCATCGCCGTGCCGGGCCTGAAGGATGCAAAAGGTCGTGACGAAAACCCTCTGGAGAACATGACCCTGCTGCATGGAATACCGACTCCCATGGGGAAATACATGGTCACCTATGTCGGTGATTCCGCAGAGAAAAAAAATGATAAGGTTTATTTCAAACTCCATTTCGAGCATAAGGATACCGCCTCCGGAAAGATCATAGAAGCTTTCACCGTCACGCCCAACGCCTTCCTCATGAAAGGCGAGTCAGGCACACAGCTGTCTTCCAATCCCGGCGCGAAGCATTACCTCGACAGGGATATATTCGTGTACATCACCTCATGGCTGAACCCCGACAACATAACGGATACGGCTACCTTCAGAACGAAAGCGGTCATCGCCGGGGATACGATGTACTACTCCAATGGATTCGTCGTCGTGGAACAAATGCTCACCGCCAACAAATTCGATAACAAGGACCTTCCGGTCGTGGATAGTGCGTGGCTCTCACAACTCAAAGTGTATGCAAAGGATGGCCGTATCTTCAACGCCGAACCGGCCTACCTCGTGAAGGACGATCTTCCTGCCCTGAAAACAGATACGATCTTTGAACAAAGCCTGGTCATCAATCTCAAAAAGTCAGCGACGGGTGTCATGGAACTGGGAATAAAAGAGTCAGGCGCGATCACCCGCTACATCACCCTGAAAGCATACAAGTTCCCTTACATAAACCTGTTGTGGTTAGGTACACTCGTGATGGTGGCCGGCTTCATGATGAGCATGCTGCACCGTATCCGAACAAAAATGCGCGCAGTCTGATGCCTATGCAACTGCCATCGTTGGGATAATGACAGATATCCGGTATCAGAAGCAGCCTCCCGGGTTTTAACATTGTCTTCTAAGGATCAAATGGCCGATTTTGTATATTAGCGAAGCATGACGTACAAACACCTGTTGCGCGATCTCTCCACCCTCTGCTCACTTGTCCTGTCGCTCATCGCGGCGGATACACAAGCACAATGGAAGCCTGGTCCGAACGATACGCTGTATGTACCCTTCGTCATCCATGAAGGCGACACCATGACATACCGCGAGATGGAAATGGTGTTCGTGTTCCCGCAAATGAGTGAAGCCGCCAAAGAAGCCTATCGTAAGTGGACAAGGCTTAGGAACGCAGTATACGTTACCTACCCCTATGCGAAAAAAGCAAGTTTGGTCTTCAATGAGATCAACCATAACCTGGGCACCATCCCGGATAAAAAGAAAAGAGCAGCATACCTGAAAAGTAAGGAACAGGCATTGCGAAAGGATTTCACCACGCCACTCACCAACCTCTCCGTTTACCAGGGGAAGGTTCTCATGAAGATCATCAACCGCGAAACGCAGAATACCTGCTACGATATCATCAAGGAATACAAAGGCAGCTTCTCCGCCCGCTTCTGGCAAACGGTCGCATGGGTTTTCGGCAGCAGCCTCAAACAAAACTATGACCCTTCCGGTGAAGATGCCGAACTGGAACCGATCGTGCAGGAAGTAGCGCGCATGTACGGGCATATTTAAGGCCATCCACTTTCAGAAATCCCGCCTTTCTCAACGCATAATTGCGCTATCTTGCAGCCATGAAACTCGATATTCTGGCCATCGGTGTACATCCCGATGATGTGGAATTGGGCTGTTCCGGAACGCTCATCAACGAGAAGCGAAACGGGAAGACCACCGGTGTGATAGACCTCACCGAAGGAGAACTGGGCACCCGCGGTACCGTGGAGTCAAGGTACGCGGAAGCCGCCGTTGCCGCCCGGATCATGGGATTGTCCGTCAGGGAGAATCTGCGCATGCGCGATGGCTTCTTCAGGAATGATGAAGCGCACCAACTGAAACTCATAGCGGCCTTACGGAAGTACAGACCTGAGATCGTCATCGGGAATATCCTCGACGACCGGCATCCCGACCACGGAAGAGCCGGACACCTGATAGCGGACGCCTGTTTCCTGTCAGGATTG
>JBIKIB010000247.1:0-5802 GCA_044361845.1 Chitinophagaceae bacterium
CTTCAACTGGCTGCTCATCGATTTTTGTTCCAGTCCGTTCACATTGATGGCCCATACGATATCTCCCATATTCTCCATGACCAGCTTCAGGTCATGCACGATCTTTGACAAAGAATTTTTTATCTGCGGTGTACTTTCCAGAAGCGTTTTCTGTGTGATGATCGCATTGAGGTGAATACTGCTCAGCGAAGCCCCGATATCGTCATGAAGATCAGCGCTGATCGATGTTCGCTGAAGCTTTAATTCCAGTTGTTTCTGAATTTCCATTTTCATGGTTTCATGCTGATGGATCCTGTTTTTATACAACAATGCATAATTCACGCACACCAGAAGTATCAAGACAGCTGCCAGGATCAGTTGGAAATTCCATGGTTGGAACTCATCATTGTTCGACATTAAAAATTCAACGGTACTGAACCGGATGATCAACATGGTCAACAGCGTCCCCAACATGAGGATCGAATTTATTTTTTCCTTTCGCGTTGCTAGGTAAATGATAAAGAATAAATTCAACGGTATTATGGAGAAAAAAATGACCTTGAAAATATTGATAGAAATATGTTGTAAGGAAAAGAAACCAAGTATGAAAATCAGGAATCCGAAAATGATGATGATCTTTCCGATCCATAGGAACATCCTGTTCATCCTGGGATGTAAGATGCTTAGATCCAGAAAAATACGGATGAATTTGTAGTACATTCCATTTGTGATGAACACCAGGCCATAGGCAGATGAAAACTCCTTCTCACCAGGGTGCAGAAGAAATGGATTCAGGTTGGGGAATATCTTCAGTACGAAAAAAGTCATCATGGACAGAACGGACATGAGTAAATAAATGAACTCCATCTTTCGGAACAAGATGAAATTCATCAATACATATACCAGTTGAAGGGAAATCATGCCCAAAGAAAAAAATATGAAATTCATTTTATTTTTTTGGGGTCTGGATGTACCATCCGGTCTTTTATATCGTTTGGACTTTCATCCTGTCCAGTAAAAAAAATGGTATCGCAGGAAGAGGCTTAGGATCGAACGCAATGCTACTTTTATGAGGCATCAGGACATAAGCCATGTAGCGGATGATACCATCGCATTGTCATATGTGAATCTCGCTCGTCGGTTACCCTTGCTATGCGTATAATACCATTCCATCCAGTCGATGACCGTTTCCACCACAACGAAATGCTTGAAACCCACTTCTGATTCTTCCAGGGTGTAAGCGAATTCGGTCAGTGCCTCTGTCAGGCCCGTAGAGGCTTCTGCAAGCTCATCAACAGTCCGGTCCAGCATGTAATACCGTCTGCTGTGGTGACCGGTCTTATTCCAATGTTCCTTGCACAGGTGATCCATATGATGGATGATGACTTTCCCGCTCAAGCGTATCTGGGTTCTTTGTGATTGGTCGTAGACAAGCCAGCTGAGATGTCCGGTTTTTTTAAGGTCCACCATTTTTTTACTTCGAAGGTCGGTGTGCAGATATATTTTTTTTGATCCGGCATCAACCCTTCTCAGCACGACCGTCCTCATATGTGCCACTCCATCCACCGCGGTGGCGATGACGGCCTGGTGCATCGCATTTTTTCTATTGGTTGCTGCATCGTACAGCATCTGCCAGCAAATACTTTCAAGATCAGCAAGAACAGGGGATCCCACTCCCCATGGATGTTCGTTGACGGCTAAACTCATGGTGCAAAAGTACTTGGAAAGTTCCGATTACAGGGATTGAACATATATCATCCGGGAGATTGGGCAGGATCGAACCAGCATATGGATTTTTCCTGGCAATCGCAAGCAGATATCGACTCTGTGATCGGGATCAGCAAGAAGGAGTGGCTGCCTGTGTGGTGTCAATAATGTGAAGTCATGAGGCATTTATGATCAAAGTGATTTTATATTCGGGTTTTGAGGCGATCGGATCGGTCAAAGATCGTATATGATTGGTATGGGATATCAGTTTTATAAAGAGTCTGACATATCATAGTCCGATCATTTGGATCATGGGATGAAAGTTTACCTGTATGAAAAACAAAAAGATATTCCTCGCATAAGAAGTTTTTGATCTATCTCGATTTATTGTAGACGCTCCTTTCACAAACACTGAATTTGTTCACCTCATGGAAATTAAGTTTTTTGATCTTATTGATCTAATGATATGGTTTGTACGATCTGCAAACCGACTTCACGACTTTTTCAATGCCCCGGGGCATAATAAGTGCTGAACCCAAAGGTGATCATCGTAAGGCCAACCCGTACATGGGTAGCATTTTTAGGCCAATACATGAGGCTTGCTTTGTAGATCTTTTGCTCATCACTTTTTTTGGCGAGCTCCTTCATTTCCCGCTCTTGCTCTGGGCTATATAATCTCATCAAAGTATCCGTTGGATCCTCATCAGATACCATTACATGTATCGGCTTCATATAGGGATATGGATAATCCTGCATGAGTGTTGTATCAAAAATCTGCTTGTTTTTCGCATTAAAATAAACCACCTTCCAGTAAAATTCACTAAAAATACGGTCAACTGTTTTTTCGAGTTCTATCATCACTCCGGTGCTGGATTTCTTCACGGGGTCCTTTATGGTAGATACGGATCTGATCTTTAATCCGTAAACAGACATATTCTTGTTGATCGAGTTTGTGGGTTTCGTCTGACTGAAAAGTGCTGAAATGAAGATCTGCTGAAAAATCAGTACGGTAATGATATACCGCATCATACCTGATCTGTAATGTCTTATCCTGTTTTGATGGTGCATATTGTCTGGTGTTATTTCGGGGTTAATATTTATTTGCATTAGGACCGGCGTATTTATCGTTTTACGCATGACGCATGATCGAACTAAAAAGCATTGATTGACATGAAGCCTGCTTCTTCTCATCAAATCTGTCATCCGATCAACGATAGCGTGATCTTAGGGATAAACTTTGTTGTATGTAGCATCATCAGAAAGGAATGTCATCGTCTCTCGATTCGATTATGGCAGCACGCCGGGTTTCTACTGAATCAAAATGATCACATAGAACACCATGTTCATTCACATGATAGGTGTTCCATATATTCAGGAAGTCCCTGTTTTCAAGCGTCACCCAACCGGGTATTCTCTCTTCTATCCAATGACAGATCACAGTATAAAACTTGTCATTATCATTGACAGTATCGGTGAACATGACACAAAGAACATCGCATCCATTTTTTGCGTATGATTCATAAATATCAAGGGCATATTCTACCACAGCTGCCCTTTCTGTGTCATCCAAGTCCGGATTATGGGGGCTGAATGGTATCGCATGTGCCTCATGTTCAAGTTGACCGTCATGGTCCAAAAAACCAAGATGCATCGTGGGATTGACGATATGGTTTTCTTCCGACTTGTCTTTGACGAGTTCAAGTAGGAAGTCCATGACCATGTCGATGGCGTCTTCCCTTTTATGGAGATCATTCAGGTCGAATTGATCAACGATACTCAACTGGTTTACCCCCTTGACAGGACGTTCAGCATGTGTATTCCAAATCCTTTCCGCTCGTTCCCGCATCCTGTACTGCTCCCATTCCCGATAATCCGTGATCAACCTGAAGGGAATGTTCCTTCGGATGGCATTCAGGAAATCCCAGGCTGAATGACTGCCTGAAACAATGTTGACGGAAACATCATTCCCTGGCACTTTTTTTCGTGTACGGTAACGATCTATTTTGTCATCAAGAAGCTGAGCCCTGATACACCATTCTGGTACAAGGTCGTACAGGAAATTTTTTTCCTCGATCACATCAAAAAGTGAAACAGCTTCAATGACATTTCCTTTCATGTATGCATCAAGGCTGCCTGAAGGCTTATGAACCCAGGATCCGATATTGTAATACCTGCAATAGTCTGTTATCCGTGATCGGAAATGCACATCGCCAAATATGTTCAATACGATATAGGTACTCACATTGATGTCCGCAAAATCCAGGATACGGTCCATATCATTTTCTTCGGCGATGCCATAGGATTCTGACAGCATACAATTGAACAGCCCGTCCCTTCGTCTCCGGAGTCTGGATCTGACGAATATCCTGTTTGTGTCATCCCGGCTTCCTATGGCCCCTCTGAAATCAGAATGAGCATCGAGGCCAGACTGGATCTTGATTATGGCCAATTCCGTACTCCTGATGAAGTCTGTGAATATTGTCATATGTTATTTTTATTTTAACAGAAATGAACTCTTTTTTTTCTCAATAACCCATGTTGAACGATATTATTAACCTGTCCTTCCAGGGGTCGATTCATTTCGGCCTATTTCAATGTTGCGATCGATGCATATGTTGGCCTGTCTATTTGATTCTAATGACAAATGTCGGTCTGTTCCTGATTTTTGATCCAAAAGACAAGCTTGTCGACCACTGAGCATGATCGTTGGATAATAATGACCTGTACCTCTTTGAAAATCGTATTTTATGTTGGGGTTGGTGTTTCTCATCTTAAATATGAAAGTTGTTTTAAAGGAATATAACTGAAAGATCAATTTCCGGATTGTGAATGTCGTAGATATTGTTCAATCCTGCAATTTTCCTGTGTTAACCATTTTGTAATCTTATATTTATTATTTTTTCATATTTTCATCATGGATGAATCTCCTGAATTGTTAATCCATTTTCACAGATTGTGGATGTCAATTTCTCTGACGCCGACTGATCTTCTCCAGTAATCCGTCTTAGCCCTCAGGAATTCCCTGATCTGTTTTGGATTTCGAACAGCATACAATTTTATGCTGCTTTTGTATGGGTCGCTTGATTCTATGAACACATTCGACAGGCCTACAAGGCGCATGATGAATGGCTCCTCGATCCTGATCGATTTGATGCGGTAGTAATGCAGTTCGGTATATACCACCGAGAATATACCGTTTTGCTCCACAATGGTACGTTCATGGAAGTGATACTTCCAGCACCAAACTTCGACCATGTTGTATATCGGAATCAGCATCAGGAAAGGAAATCCGAACACTGCCACCATGATCGGTATTATGGCGGAAGGGAAAACTGTCCAGTAGGAAGGATGCATTGACCCTTCATGGTTATCGCTGTAATTTGTCTGAAGGTTTGTCTGGAGCTTGTTCGTGTTTGATTTTTTCATCATCGGGTATTTATACTGTAATTCAATATGATATACTCTTTTATAATTTATGGATATCGGTTTTCCTTTACTGTTCCTGGTGCAAGTTTGTTTATTCTGGAAGTGACTTGACGTTTAACAAGCTTGTCATGCTTATTTCTGAGAAAAAATGTTTATAATTTTAACATAAAAATGAAAATAAAAAAACCGAGGTTATACATTGTATTTAGTGTCATATCGATCCTTATTGTTTTCACATGGATGAATCTGAGTCATTTCAATGACACGGTTCAATATTTTAACATAGCGGATAAAAAAATCGATCAGTACAATGTCAAAAGGAATGACTACGTTGTGGTCATCGATTACCGAAAGAACATCTTCTCAAAGAGACTATATCTATTGGATATGGTGAATCGAAAAGTGATGTTGCATTGCATGGTGACACATGCGTATAATTCTGGATTTTTCTTCGCGACCGATTTCAGTAATCGACCGAATTCAGAGAAATCCTCTACCGGTGCTTTTTTGTCAAAGCATTCAAGACCGGGTAAATATGGATACTCTATGGTGATTTCCGGACTCGAAAAAGGGAAAAATGACAATGCTGAAAATCGAGCCATCATTTTTCACGCAACGCGTGCGTTTCCCTGGTCATTGGGTTGTTTCGCAACGCTGAAGTCAAATAATAAAAAGATCATAGACATCATG
>JBIKIB010000248.1:0-5786 GCA_044361845.1 Chitinophagaceae bacterium
CCGATCTGCATATCGCTTTTTTGTATGGAAAGCTCTTTCAGGTCTCCATCCATCTTGCCGAAGCTGAGTGTCTGTCCGCTCGACCGGATATTCGACACTTTTACATCTGGGATGCGGAACTGTACGTTCATTTCTTCCGGAAGCAGCTCCTGGATACCCTCCATTACCATGCCTGTGAGTTGGAGTTCCCCGAGGATGAAAGGGGGGATGCCATTGCCGGCATTGTCTGGTATAGGCCTGGGATTTCTAGTAAGACGGATCAACGGGTCATAGACGCGTATTTTTGATAGGGATGGTTTGTTATCTATGAATGACTCCAGGTCGGGTATCATGTCCAGTCTTGGGATATCAGCCGTCACGAGTTTCTTTCCTGCGGGGATCTCTAAATGGATTTTTGAGAATCTGGATGTTTTTTCATCAATGATCTGATAACTGCCGATGGAAGTCATGAAATCTGATTGCCGGAGGATGAGGGCACCTCCTTCCAGGTCGAGGTTGCTGATCCTTGGTTTCCCATTGGTAGGGATCAGCACCGGTCCTGTTTGGAGAGATCGCATAGTGGTCTTTAGGCTTGTTTGACCGGAAGCAATCACGAGTCGGGTATCTTGTCCGAATGTTCGGTTCCAGCCTATGAGCAGGGGTTTTTCTGTTGATGGCTGCCGGCGCGGCTGGTCGCGTTTTTGGATGAGGATGTCTGCTTTTTTCCATGACAGGTCAGTTGCTTTGAACTGGTTGTCGGGTGTTCTTTCCGCTTCTGTGAGGGTGAGTGCTTCGGCAGTGATAACGAGTGGATTTCTTTTATTTGTGTAGGTGGCCTTTCCGAGTTGAAGATGCTGGCTGTTCCCATTGTAACGGCCACTGGTGAGCAGGATATTTTCAGCGTTGTTGCTGAGGGTACCCCGTGTGAAATCGAATGCCTGTATGCTCTCGATAAGGTCCGTCGCATCCCCCGAGCCAAGGAATTTATTCACATCGATGCCGGTGTTGAATCCATCCATTTTGAGCACCGATCCGTTTCCTGACCGAATGGAAACAGATGCATCTTTGAGAAAGAGATTGTCCATCTCGACGTATTTTCTGAAGCTTGCCAGCGCCAGGAAGAGGGAGCCTTTTGGCTTGGCCTTTCCTTTCACTTGTCCCTGTAGGTTCAGTTCCACGCCCGGATTGACCAGTCGAGCATTCCTGGCACGAAGACGGTTCTTGAAGATAAGCTCAGTCCAGTAGATATCTTCCAGCTCGAAAGCACTCATCTTCACTTCTCTCCATTCTGCGTTCTGGTTTTTTTCTGTCGCACGGATGGAGAAATTGCTGAGGGATAGTTTATCATCCATCAGCTGGATGCTGTCGAAACGAATGGCGTAAAGGCTATCGGTCGAATATCCGAGATAGTCCATGATCTCGAAGTCGAACCTTCCGATCCTAATGGGTATCTCCGGAGATTTGATGATGCGAACATCATGGATGGTGAAATTGCTCCTCTCGGATGTATATCTGCTCACTTCACCTTGTCGCATGGCAGTGATGTCGATGCCTGCTTCCTCCACTCCGATGTATCCCAGTTGCAGATTTCCGATAAGTTCTTTGAAGGCCTGTTCTATGGAATCTTTGTTGATACGATTTTTAGTGGACTGGTAGCTGTCTGGATCGTCTTTGAGTTCGAAACGAAATCGTATGTCGGGCCTTGTGCACAGTACGCTATCGGTGAGGATGATATCGCTTTTTGCCAGGCTGTTGAGGTCGGTATTGGTCAGGCGGAGTTTTTCAAAAAAGATCTGGAACTCACCATAGGCGGTATCCCTTTTGTTGCCGAACACCATGCATGAATCAAGTTGTATGATCCGGCTTTTTGTATTCAGGTAGAATTTTTTGAATTGAAGGCCGTGATAGCCGTCTGCCAACAAGATGTCCTGGTTTGTGGATTCAAGGATGATCCTGTCGGTGAAAAGGAATCTATCCCTATCGTCAATATGAGCATCTGCATGGATCTCGTCTACCAACAGGTTGATATGGTCGATGCGGACCGGTTTCGCGGTTGGCTGGTACTGCCTTCGAATGGAGAAAACGCCATTATTGAGGCGGAACTGCCGGATGGTGAGGTTTCTTAAAGAGCGACCGAGGATTTTATACACTTTCGACATCTCTTCAGGGATGGAGAAATCCCTGTATGGCTCTGGTCTGAGTTTTACGACTTCCACTTCCGGTGACTCGCAGACGATGGAATCTACTTGTAATTTCCCGCCGCTGAGGATGCTGCGCAGGGTGCCGACCTTCAGGATGAACTTTTCTGCGGAAATGTTATAGTGGGTATTTTCATTGCCGGGTGTGATGAATCGCGTTTTTGTCAGTGTCAGTAACTGGCGATTACGGTTATACCGGACTTTCCCGATCTTGAGATCAACGGTGCCGTTGGATTCGTTGTAGATGAACTGCTGTACCAGGTCTTCCGCATGATTGATGAACCATACATACACAGATGCGACTGTCATGGACAGGATCAGGAGGATGATGGCTGATATCTTCAGCAGGCGTTTCAAAAAATAGTATTAGCTAAAGTTGAAAAATCCCCATTGTCCAGAGGCATTACCCCGATGCCATCCCGGAGCGGCATGCCGGTTCAATGCATGTGACTATTGGTTGGTGCGAGCACCATACAAAAATACACCACTCTCCAGTGTAAAGGCCGGTATTTCAAGTATCCGAGGCGAATAGCGATTTATTTGTATCAACTTACGGTGGATCCCGGCTCCACGGCTTCAGAGGGGGACAGGAACCGGAGTTTACCCATGGCATCCTCCGCCATGAGGATCATGCCCCTGCTTTCCACACCTTTCATTTTGCGGGGTGCAAGGTTCACCACCACCACGACCTGCCGGCCGATGATCTCTTCCGGTTGAAAATGTAGGGCGATGCCGGATACGATGGTACGGGTCTCGAAGCCAAGGTCTACTTCGAGGCGCAGGAGTTTATCAGCTTTTGCGACTTTTTCTGCGGTTTTGATCGTACCCACTTTCAGATCGATCTTTGCGAAATCATCGAATACGATCTCCGGCTTCACCGTTATTTCCTTTTTTACATCTTCTGCCGGTGCCGCTTCGGTTTCGGTTTTTGTGGCAGGTGATTTGCTGCCGGCCCTGAGCTTCAATACCTGGGCTTCGATCTCACTGTCCTCGATTTTTCTGAAGAGTAATTGTGGCTCACGTAAGCTATAGCCTACACTCAAGAGTTTCGTTTTCCCGGCATTCTCCCAGTCCAGCATTTTGTCGACAACCTTCATCATGTACAGCAATTTTCTTGCCGTTTCCGGAAGAAAAGGGTTGATCATGACGGCCATATTGGCACAAAGCTGTAGGCATATATGCATGCAGTTGTCTATTGCTTTTTGATTCTCAGGGTGTTCGGCTAAGGTACGGGCAAGGATCCAGGGCTCTTTCTCCTGCATGTATTTATTTCCTTTGCGTGCCAGGTCGATCACTTCAAAAAGGGCTTCACGAAATCTGTAATGCTCGATGGCATCCTCCATCTTCGTGGCGGTCAGTTTGAATTCCTGAAGGATGATCTTATCCTTGTCATCCAGGATGTCTTCATGGAGTTTCGGGACCTTGCCCCCGCAGAGTTTGTGCATCAAAACAAAGGCACGATTCACGAAATTACCGAAGACGGCTACCAACTCACTGTTGTTCCGGTCCTGGAAATCCTTCCAGGTGAAGTCATTGTCTTTCGTCTCCGGTGCATTGGCACACAGCACATATCGCAGCACGTCTTCACATCCCGGGAAGTCGTTCAGGTATTCATGCACCCAAACGGCCCAGTTGCGGGAAGTGGATACTTTTTCTCCTTCTATATTGAGGAATTCATTGGCCGGCACATTATCTGGCAGCACAAAGCCACCGTGCGCTTTCAACATCGACGGGAAGATGATGCAGTGGAACACGATATTATCCTTTCCGATGAAATGTACGAGTCGCGTATCTTCCTTGCACCAGTAGTCTGCCCAGTTAGGGGTCAGTTCCTTTGTAGCGCTGATGTATCCGATCGGTGCGTCGAACCATACGTAGAGCACTTTTCCTTCAGTATCAGGCAATGGCACTTTGACGCCCCACTGGCTGTCGCGGGTCATCGCCCGGCTTTGCAACCCACTGTCGAGCCAGCTTTTACATTGTCCGTACACGTTGTTTTTCCATTCTTTGTGTTCCTCCAGTATCCACTGTTTCAGCCAGGGTTCATAGTCCTGCAGCGGAAAATACCAGTGTTTTGTGCTGCGTTTCACCGGGACTGCATCACTCAGCGTGGAACGTGGATCGATGAGTTGTTCGGGTGAGAGGGTACTGCCACATTTTTCGCATTGGTCACCATAGGCGCCGGGGTTCGAACAGACGGGGCAGGTGCCCGTGATGTACCGGTCCGCCAAAAAGACGTTGGCCGTTTCATCGAAGAACTGTTCTGTTTCTTTTTCTTCAAATAAGCCAAGGTCATAGATTTTTTTGAAGATGCCGGCAGATGTCTCATGATGCACCGGATTGGATGTCCGCGAGTAGATATCGAAGGAGATGCCCATCCGTTGGAAGCTGTCTTTGATCAGCATGTGGTATTTGTCCACGACTTGCTGTGGACTGATGCCTTCTTTCATCGCACGGATGGTGATGGGCACACCATGTTCATCACTGCCGCATACGAACTTGATATCTTTTTTCTTTGACCGCTGAAAGCGAACGAAGATGTCTGCCGGAAGATAGCAGCCAGCGAGATGCCCTATGTGTACGGGACCATTGGCGTAGGGCAGTGCTGCGGTAACGAGGATCCTGTTGTATGTATGTTCCATGTATATCGGCTGGGTTGGGGGTGGATAGCACGTATGAGCGCCTGCAAAAGTACCTTTTAATGCCCATAAGCCAAAAAGGGGCGGTGCCGATTTACACATTTGAAACATATTGATGTTTTGACATCAAGGCCCTTTTCGCCTTTGTACTTTTGTCGATTGCAAATTCACAATTGAACAAAATGATTCGTTTCCGACATGCCTTTACCGCTGTGATCCCGTGTTTCTTGTTGCATGCGATCGCCATTTCGCAGGACAATCATTATTCTTCGATGCAGTTCGGATCCCGCAACTCTGTCTTGTATAACGCCGGCTTATCGGGCTTTGAAGACCAATCGGCGGTGATCCTCAATCCCGCGACACTTTCTGCCGCGACGACCTCCAGCTTTAATTTCAACACAAACGCTGTCGGCTTCAATAACATTCAGTTCAAAGATGGATTGGGCAAGGGTTTCACGGTGAAGAACAGCAATATCAACATCCTCCCATCGATGGCATCCGGTGTCATCAAGCCGAAGAACCTGGGCAGGGATATCGTCCTCGGCTATGCGCTATACCATAGCAACACCGATAATCTTGATTTCGCCAATCGTGCAGAGCTGAAGACGGATATCATCAACAACACGGAAAGTCCCGGAAGCGAAAACTATCTCGCACAATATTATCTGAATACGAAACTTGACGAAGTCTCCACGGTCATTGGTGCCGGTTGGAAGATCGGCAAGCATGTCTCGCTCGGAGTCTCACAAACATTTCTTTATCGTTCGCAACAGTACCGCGATAATTTCACGGCCAACGTGTTGCCTGAAAAGAATGCTGGGGCAAGTGTGAGCTGGATCGGAACGAGTTACGATATCGATGCACGCTATTACAGGATCATGACCTATACAAAGCTGGGCTTGACCGCCAAAGCCGGAGCGTGGAATCTTGGTGTGGTCGTCACAGCACCGACCCTGGGCATCATGGGAAG
>JBIKIB010000294.1:0-5046 GCA_044361845.1 Chitinophagaceae bacterium
TCTCCGCAGCGCCCGTCCAGTCTGCTGCACAGCTCACCCTGGCCAGTCGTTTGTACCATGTCGTCTGCGTAAGGGTGCCTGCATCATACGTTGCGGAGGTCGCACCCGAGATATCGCTGAAGCCCGCACTGCTGCTTGTGGTGGATGACTGCCACTTGTATTCCAGCGTACCCGAATGTCCGCTAGCGGCCACGCTGCTGGTGAAGGCCGACGGATCGAAGGGACTGTTGCCGCTCTGTGCAGCGGCAATGGTGCCGCCGGAAGTGGGGTTGGTGCAAGGTGCTGACAGGGTAACGGTGGTAGCGGTGTAGTTTATCGTCAGGGTCACGCCATTGAAACTTACCGTGGCACCGTTTGCCAATCCGGTGAACGTACCGGTGATACTGGTGGCCTCCACGATCGTAAATACATCCCCGCCAACAGGCGTGTATGCCCCACTGAGTGTGAGCGTTCTGCCGGTCAATGTCAGGTCTGCGGTCACTTTGAGCTGATCATATTGGGTGTTGACCGTCTGACCTGCGATGGCAATATTGACGGATGTGACGCCAGAGATACCCAGCGTCTTTCCAGATGACATGCTCAATTCAATCCCATTCAGCTTGGGACTCAACCCTGATCCGGCCAGGGTCAGATTGGAACCGGTCGGCGGAGTCACAGCCTGGCTAATCGTGATCAGTCCTGTATTCGCATTACCGATGTTGATGTCACCTGCAGTAATGTAGGCCAGCTCGGACGTATTGAAATAGATCTTCCCTTTTTCATCATTAGATGATGTGAACTGGACTTCTGTATTATTGGTCATGGGGATGAAAGACACCGATCCCGAGGCCTGGGTGGAAAGGGGGCAGCCGGCGGCCGAGCTGAAACTGTTTCCCTTGATCGTGATATTACCTCCGTTGGTGGCCGTGGTGATGGTGGCAAAGTTGGAAAGCCGAACCGCATAACTCGTGGAGGAGTTCCCTTCTGTTGCGTTGATATTCAGATTGCCACCACCTGTTGTTATAGTGGATCCTGTGCCGATCAGACTAACCCCATGCCCGCCGGATCCTGTGGCAACTGTTCCTCCATTGCCATTCACCGTCACTGTTCCGGATCCGGCAGGAGCGATCTTCCCGCCTTGGCTCAAAGAAACGCCGACATTGGAGCCACCGGTACCGGATCCGCCGCCGGTACCCGTTACAGTAATATTGCCACCTTCCGTGGTAATCGTGGCCGGGTAAACGATGCTATTGACGGTGGGCGCTCCGTCGACAAAGACACCGGCATTGGTCTCTCCAGTGGCAGGACCTCCGGTTCCCGTAACCGACAAAGTGCCGGATCCGGTCGATTTCAATTGTCCTTTAACCCAGACCCCATAATTCGAGGAACCCGAACCATTTCCGCCTCCAGTACCGTTGATGATGATATTTCCGCCACTCGAAGTGATTTGTGTGGAATACAAATCGGACGTCCCCTTCTGAGCGAAGGCGTTGATGTACACACCTGTATTTAAACCACCTGTTGCACCCGAAGAAGTATTGCCTCCGGTACCTGTCACCCGTACGACGCCCGTTCCTCCTGCTGAAATATATCCTCCATTTTCGAGGTAAACACCGTGATTGTTGTTACTTGAGCTGGCGGATGGGGAACCGGAAGATCCGCCGCCACCATAACCGGTGACCGTCACATCTCCGCCTGATGAGGTAATAAATCCTTCTGCACTTGAACCGCCGCCATTTGATATTTTTATTCATTGTTGTCCGACTACAATAAATAAAAAATTGCTGTAACCCCTGTCAATAATGGGTTTCAAGCGAAAAAAGACCTGTCTAAAATCAAGGGTAGCTCCCCCTCTCAAAATCAGGGAGAAAAAGTCACTTGCATATCAAACGTCTTTCGCCACTCCTTGTAGGTGTCCTTGATGAACTCCATAAGGCTCACATAACTCATCAGGTGTAGTCCTGATCACGGTGATCATGTTGGCGAACGACTTCCTCGTCTCCGACTTTTTCCTGATCACCACCATCAGCAGCTAGGCCATCAGTACGCAGTATATCTGCATCTTGATAGCATTGGGGATCTCCCCCCAGAAGTACCTCAGCGGGAAGTTCTGCTTTAACTGTTTGAACAAGATTTCTATCATCCAGCGGTTTTTCAATTGATCGCAATATCTTCCGCGGGAAAACAATCGTAACATACTGCTCCTTCAGCACGCCTTGGGCATCCTTTTTTCTTGTGTTGTCTACCATGACCTTGGTCACATGGAAAATCGCGTTGTCCTTCATTATCGTCACGAACCACACACGGCTCTGCGTCCACTTCGCGAACTGCCGGTATGCATTGTACGCCTTATCGAAGACGGCCAACTATCGGGCTCCAAGTTCAACAGATACAGGAACTTACGTTCGTGCACGCGGGCCTCAGTCATGCGCTCGAATTCCGACACCCCGCTAAAGGCGTCCATCATCGTATGCACCTTGATGCCACCCTTCCACCGCAACCCGTCCAGTGGCTTTCGGCCCACTCCCCGCAGTATCTCGCTGAAGAGCTGTATGGTGGTACTGTCGATGACCTTCAGGTTGCGGATGCTCAAACCCTTTAACCGGCTGACCGAGATAAATGGATGGTACAGCTTCAAAAGCTCCTGATAGACCGTTTCAAAGACCCGATAACTACGTTTGAGGTTGGCGTCAGAAAGTGTACTCCTTGCTGGTACACGATCCATACCCAGGTGGGAAAGCTTCCCCTCACAGGCCAGAAGGCCCTCGCTGAGCTCCCGCAGGCCGTTGCAGTAGCTGAAAACTCCGTACAGGAGGGATACTAGGTGCACCCGCAGCGGCAACTTCTTGTAGTACCGGTTGGCTTGGTGCTTTCGCGCCGACCTGATGACTACTTCCTTGGGGATCACATCCAGTATCTGAGAAAGAACCGGCTGTCCGAAAATTTTTTTCTTTCATGCATTGGCCTTAGTTTTTGTTGTGGAACTCAAACTTAGCCAAAATAGGCGGTTCTTCGGAACCGCCTTACTTATGCATCTTTTTTAGAATTTAGTCGGACAATAGTGATAAATATGAATGACGGAACATCCCTGTTCAGGATCTGTGATCCTGAACAGGGATGTTCCGTCATGTTGTGAGGAGTGAATGCCTGATGGTTTTCCAAAACATCAGGCTTCCCTTAACATCAGCGCAAGTGAGGTGACATGTGAACCATATTTTGTCTCCCATGGAAGAGCTCCCAGTGGTTTGGCAAGAAGCTTTTTACCCTCATCTCTGTGTCGTTCAACAGCCTTATACGGACCGATTATCACGGGCTCAGCCGGCCAGAGCACTTTACCTTCCGGACAGAAATCATGAAGGAGAATCACACCATTCGGATTCAGCCGTTTAAGCACCAAGGGGATCTCCCTATAAACATGGGAAGCCCTGTGATTCCCATCCAGGAAGACAAAGTCGAATTTCTTGTCCGTCTTTTCCAGGAATTCCAAGGAATCATGGGCAATGAATTGGACCTGTTCAGAAACACCCAGTCTTGACATCCTCTCCCTTGGAGAACAATCGGAACCAAACTTCAACCAGTACTTGACCTCTTCATCATTGACATCTTTGACATCGACGGATGTCAGCTGAAAAGGGACACCGTCTGACTGCATGTGTTTTTTCAGCAATGCCGACATCCACGCCGTAGACGCACCAATATGAGTACCAACCTCCAGTACATTTTTTGGTCGGAAATAATCAAGTAGATAATGTAAGGTCCTCCTGTCACCGGGATTGACCGCTCTGCTCGCGTCCGGTATTGCTTTCAGCACTTCATTCCCACAGGTTTCCTGCCAACTTTCACCAAGTGTATCGCTGACCAATATGTCCTCCAACACAATCGTCGATGCATTTCTTAAGTTGACCACATCGCAAGGGATATCCTTAATACCTCCCAACATCCTCAGATCATTCTCATCCGGTGACTCAGATTTGTTTTTCCCCTGGAGGATTCTAAAAAACTGTTTGATGGCGACCATAAATTTTAATTTATTTTACAAATTTTCCGACCTCAATTTATGAGAATATGAATGGGGGTTCCACCCGAAGAATTTACAATGACACCCTGGCCCTGACGGGTTCCGGACACGCCTGTGTAACCCCGACCTTCAATGGTGGGGGTTCCTGTCGTACCGCCCATGACCTGTGCTCCGTTTATGACGGCAATGCCCCGGTTCTGATAAGAAGATGCACTTCCCGTACTGCCTCCCTTACCCCGCATGGTCAAAATACCTGTTCCCGTTATTTGCACTGTTGCATTATCCACCAGGATGCCGGAGAAAGCAAAATCATTGGATGGGGACTGCATGTTGGCATCGAGGGTAAGATTGCCATCTGCAGTAGTCAAACTTGATAAAGTAAAGGTGATGTACATGGAGGTCGTCACATTGATGGCACTACTACCTGAGAAACTACTGCTCCCACTGAAAGAGACCGCCCCCGGGGTGTTATCGAGTGTGATATTGAAATGATCAGAATAGGCATTCGCACCACTCGAGGCGAAGGTCACCTTCGTGCCCGTTTGCGAATCGGTGATGTTGATGGTACCGAAAGTGCTTAACCCGGTTGCCGTAACGGTGAGTATATCACCACTGACAGAAACACTGGTGCTGGTGGTGCCTGTCCAGCTATTGGTAGCCCCGCCACTCAGTGTAAAGGTGTAGGTCGTGCCTGTTGATTCCACCGTGACCAGCTGACTGGCCACATCCAGATCGATTGTCAGGGTACTTCCACTGGCGGTAAATGATCCGGCCACCACCCGGTTTGAACAGAAGCTGGTCAACATCAATGCAATCCAGGTAATGTGCCGGAAAAAACGGTGTGAAAATCTTCTCATAAAGCTGCTTTTCGAATTGAAAAAGGTTATTCGGTGCAATACTGGTCTGATGCGATTTATTATTGGAATAGTTTTCATGAATCGATATCAGTACTGAAATCAGCACCGTAAATATGCAACCGCACTCTATCTTAAAATCTCCATAGAGAAAATAGGATATCCCATTTTCAGAAAATGAGATAAGAAAAAGGT
>JBIKIB010000249.1:0-5767 GCA_044361845.1 Chitinophagaceae bacterium
TGGCTTCGTTATACCCCACCCCATTGACGGTGATCGGACCTGAAAGTCCGTGAATGACCAATTGCATGAGGCGGCGTTTATCACCTGTCACCCAGTCTGTACCGGCCAGTGGCGGGAACCGGGATCCATCACCCTTTCCATTGGACTGATGGCAGGCAGCACAGTATGTAGCATATAGCTTGCCCCCCTGGCTGAGCAGTTTACCGGCCAGGTTGTCCTTCACCATATCCGGGTTCTTGACATTGGGAGCGGTGGATTTCCGACGACCCATCGATGCCAATTGTGCAGGCCCGAATTTGCTTCTATCTCCCGGATACATGATCCTCCAGATTTTCCCCTTTTCGCTATCATTCACATACAACGATCCGTCGGGTCCCTGTGCAAGGCCCATCGGCCGGTAACGGGCATCACTCGTGTTGACGATGGTGTCGACGCCTGCGAAGCCATCTGCAAAAACCTCCCATTCACCGGATGGCTTTCCGTTCCGGAAAGGTACAAACCCTACGAAGTAACCACCCTGCGGGTAGGGTGCCCGGATCGTGGATCCGTGGAAAGCGATGAATGCACCATCGCGATATCGTTCCGGGAACTGATCCCCCGTGTAGAAAAGAATATCGTTAGGGGCAAAATGACCGGGGAAAGCAACCAATGGTTGGTTGTAATTTTGTCCATCACCCTGTTTTCGGCCATCACCGCCATATTCCGGATTCAGTAGTTTTTTCCCCTGCAGATGGTCGTAGTAATAGTAGGGCCACCCTGCATCCGACCCTTCCGAAACCTTCAGAAGCTCTTCGGATGGCAGCAATGCGCTATGCCAGGGTGTGAAATACTGTGGCCAGGTTCGGTAGAGATCATCACGACCGTGTTGCATGGCAAATAGTGCGTTCACTTTGCTGTTCCACTCCATACCAACGATGCTTCGCAGGCCGGTCGCATATCGCTGACCATCGCTTTGACGCTGTTCCGGTATGCTGTCGCTGAACTTCCAGACACCACCATACTCCGCCAGCTCCGGACAGGGATCCTGACCGGGGGAGCCTGGCTGACGATCATTCACCTGGCACGCATCACCCGGAGAACCAAAAGGCACGTACATATGACCATTATTGTCAAATGCGATCGGCTTGGCGATATGAGAATATCTGCCGCGCTTGTAATCGTCCACCAGTATGCGCTCAGATCTTCCTTCAGGAAGCAACTGGCCGGGTGTAAGGCGCGTACGGTACACTTCCCCTGCTGTTGCAAAATATAGATATCCCTTGTGGATCCGCATGGCATTGCCATAATTACCCTCATCAGGATAATCCCCAAAATACTCCACAACATCGGCCTTCCCGTCGTTATCAACATCCCGCATCGCAACACTACCCCTTCCGCGATCATCGGGCACTCGTAATTTCACATAAATATCCCCATTGTCATTCACCGCAAAATGCCTTGCCCGACCGATGGAATCAACCACCACGACCGCCTGGAATCCATCGGGCAGGTAGAGGCCTCCATGGTCCTTATCACCTACCGGCAATCCATCGCCATTGGGCCAATGAAAAAACAACAATAAAAATATTGCCTTGAAACCTGGGATACCGTTTGTCCATGGATGCTGGGTCGACACAATGGATGCTTTAAGGGTGAGTGGCTATAATTTCCTCCTTAAATATAATATTTAAATCATAACGATGCTTGCCTCAAAGATCACCGTTTTCTTGTACAGGTTTCCTGTGCCAATAAGACGCCAGTATCGAACCGGTTACATTCATCAATGGTCCGAATACCGCAGCTGCAAGTCCCACAGTCGCGATCTTACCCATCTCCTTCGCGATGCCGGATGCGAGTCCTCCGTTCTGCATACCCACTTCCAGTGCCACCGTACGGCTATCACGCTCCGGCAATCCAAGCAAACGGGAACAACCATAGCCAAGCATATAGCCCATAGTGTTGTGGATCAGTACCAGCAGTATCAGCAACGGACCGATGCTCAGAAGGCTGTCGCGCCCAGCTGCAGTGATCACCACGATGATCAGGGCGATGCAAGCCATCGAGACAATCGGCATGGCACGGTCCAGCCAATCCAATTTTCCGGAAAATAACTTATTGAACACCAGTCCCGCTCCGATCGGTATGAGGATCATTTTCGCGATGTCTACCATCATCTTGACCATATCGATTTCGACGAATGTCCCTGCCAGCTGATGCATGAGCATTGGCGTCACAACAGGTGCGATCAGTGTGGTGACAGACGTCACGGTGAGGGATAGCGGCACATTCGCCTTTGCCAGGTATGACATCACATTCGATGCAAGACCACTTGGAGAACAACCTATCAGGATGATGCCCGCAGCGATCTCCGGCTCGAATCCACTGAGCCTGGCAAGTCCAAATCCCAAAAAGGGCATGATCAGGAATTGCAACATCACTCCGATCACAACACCCTTGGGCGACTTCACCACGGCAGCGAAATCATTCAGACTCATGGAAGTACCCATACCGAACATGATGATCTGCACAAGCGGAATGATGAGCCCGGAGAGTTTATACCCCCCCCATTCCAAAAAAAGAGAAGGATAAAACAACGACATCGTCACAGCCGCAAAAATCAGACTGGTGAAAGCATATCCCTTTAGCATGTCATGCCCCCTGCAGCCAAGTGCAAGGAAAACAAATGCAGAAACAGCGAATGGTCCCGCCGACGCGAAATCATTCGTAACACCCAGAAAAATTGTGATGAGCGAGGAGACAGCAAATAATCCCCATACAGCTCTTTGCCTTGATACAGCATTCATCGGACAGAAATTTATATGATGAATATACTGATTCCTGCTCACGAATGAAAAAAGCCCCGGAAAATTCCGGGGCTGAATAAAAATGTGCAGAAATATGGCTGACATCAACAGCATTTGTTAAAACCAATGATGCCGGACAGGGTTGAATCATACCCCATTTCAAAGGGCTGGATCAAAAGCGATAATGCAGGCTGATGGCGATGGTGCGCGTGGACAGATCCACATCTTTGGCCATCGTGTTCTCCCATGGATTGCTCAGTCCCATCACATAACGTGCTCCGAACCCAAGTCCACTCTTGAATGAATATCCAATGCCCGCAACGCCAGCCCATGCGGTAGAACTTACGAAATCATCAAGATCGGTGGTGGCACCTTGCAGATTCAACCTCGATGTCGTCAGCTCCGTCTTCGTGATGATCCCAAACTGTGGACCGATTTCACCATAGAAGCCGGATGCTCCACTGAACTTCAACAATACCGGGATCTGGATGTAGTTGATGTCAAGCTTGTTGGCATTAAACTGCGTACCGGACTCGACAGCATCCTGCCAGTTGCCCTCTGTGCTGAATAGCAGTTCGGGCTGCAGACTCAAAATTCCGGAGACAGGAATCGTATAGAAAGCCCCGATGTGATAACCGAGTTTCATGCTCGGATCTTTGAACGTCACAGAACTGGTATTCGTGCCAAAACCGCCCGATTTTGTGCCCGCAATGTTGAGGCCTCCTTTAATGCCAAAGCCACCTTTGCCGGATGTCACCACGCGATCCATGGCAGTTTGCTGCGCTGCAACAGAGAAGCACATGCACAAAGCAATGACTGTTGTCAAAATAGTTCTCATGAAAAGAAAATTTATTTGATAAAAAACTCAAAAATATAGAATTTAAACTCCATACATCCATCATTATTCTATGCAATACCCTGAAGTACATGAAGATGTATGATATTACAACCCTTTACACAGAAATGACATCAACCGCCCGTTTCCAGTGCGATCCGATGCCGATTAAACCCGATTTCCAGGTCTTATCAACCCTGTTTTCAGGAAAATACTGATCGCCATGAACCATTACAGCCGGAATGGAATAATTTCCCAATGGACTTTTTTTATCACACCAATGAACAGTACATGCCATCCTCCAAAATGAAGAGGACATTCACGGATGTGGATGCCTACATCGAATCATACCCGAAGGAATCACAGACAAGACTGCAGGAGATCCGACAGTTGATCAAAGCATCCACACCGGAAGCATCTGAAGGTATTTCCTACAATATGCCCGCATACAAACTGCATGGAAAGCCACTCGTATATTTCTCGGGATACACGGGGCATATCGGTCTGTATGCCACACCATCAGCACATGAGGCCTTTGCAATAGCACTTGCCGGATACAAAAAAGGAAAGGGCTCCGTGCAATTCCCACATAATGAACCATTACCCCTCGGCCTTATCACCCAGATGATCGAGTTCCAAAAAGACAGGATCATCCGTCAACAAAAAAATGAGGGTGCCACAAAGAGGCAACGCGACCGATCGATTTAAAATAAACCGTATCTTGAACACTGCGACATTCCCAACATCCACACGCCGCGCATCATATTCACAAACATGGACATTCTGAACGAACTGGTTGGACAACTGAAAGATTTTTTTGGCATCAACGATCTCATGGAGATCGTAGGGTCAGGGGATTATAAAAAACTGCTCACGGGTGATGGGATCAAGTCCATGGTTCGTCCGATCCTGCCGGTCGTCCTGATGCTGGAACTTGCAAAAGGACTGATCTATAAGCAGTTCGCGGTCATCTCCTACAAGGTCTCCTTCCTGACCTATCTGTTCAACTCCGTCATCGGCAGATTCATATCCATCGGCATGGTGATATTCTGTATCGGCCTGCTCGAGCGGTATGCCGTGCTGCAGATCCCCTTGACATGGTACGGTTTTGTTTTCGGGTATATCATTTGGGAATTCGCACATTTCATTTACCACTATCTCGGCCACAAAGTCAGGCTTTTCTGGTGCCTGCATTCCACACACCATGCTCCGGAAAGCATGAACCTCTTTGTATCACACGCACATTTCTTCCTCGAAGGACCCTACGCCGATATCATCAGGACATCCATCTGCATCATTCTTGGTGTGCCACCCCCTATGCTCTTCCTGATCATGTTCATCGACGGTACATGGGGATCATTCATCCATATCGGCGAGACGATGATGAAGAAGGCTGACCTCGGATTTTTGGGCAGATTCATCCTTACGCCATCCCACCATCGGGTGCATCACGCAAGGAATGTCGAATACATGGACATGAACTACTGCAACCTGCTGAATATATGGGACCGTTTGTTCAAGACCTATCAACCCGAATTAGCACATGTGAACATCGAATACGGCATCACCCGCGAGATGAAAAAAAACAGTTTCCTCGATGCCTATTTCGGAGAGATCACCGCACTGGCCAGGGACGTCTGGCATGCCCCAGGATGGAAGAACAAACTGCTTTATATCTTCATGCCTCCTGGATGGAGCCATACGGGTGAGCACTCCACATCGACGGTATTGAAAAATAAACTCCTTGCAGAAAAGGCTCCGACCATAAGCTGATCGTTGCGGATCGCGAATCCATAGACCATCCCACGATGTATGTTTTCGGTTTCTTCATGTGCATGCTGCAACCATGCCGGCAAGGATTCATCAGAATTTGACGAATAATACCCAATCGCAATGGCATGTACTGCACGAAGGCATAGCCCGGTGATCGTTGCTGTCATTTGAAAAGATCATGACATCAAAATGACTTCCTGCTGAAACATTTTTTCAGGGATGGATACGCTCCGGTATCCACATTTCAGAAGGCTTTATTTTAGGGTATCCATAACCGGTAGCATCAAGGTCACCTGACCGGCATCAAAGCCAAGGGTATCGACATGTCCCATCCATTGGCGGGAATCATCGATCAGATGGAGATGAATATTCGTAT
>JBIKIB010000250.1:0-5760 GCA_044361845.1 Chitinophagaceae bacterium
CGATGCATCCGCCACGCTGACGGCAACGGGCAGCGCGCTGGAGGTGAACGCCTCTGGCAGCGTGACGCTGAACGAGGCGCTTGCGGGCAGCACTACGACCATCAACGGCCAGGGCAACGTGAAGACGATCGGCAGTCTGACGAACCTGAACCTCTCCGGTACCAACGCACAAGACATAACGGGTACGGCTACCCTGACAAACCTCACCCTTAACAAGGCCTCGGGCACGGCGACGATGACGGCCGGCCGGCAGACCGTCACGGACCTGTTGACGCTCACCTCCGGCACCTTGGATGCGGGAGGCTTCCTGACGTTGAAGAGCGACGCTTCCGGTACGGCCCGCGTCGCGGCACATGGCGCCACGGCTACGGTAACGGGGGATGTGGTGGTGGAACGATTCATCAACTCCCAGTCCGGCTCCCGGGCGAAGCAGTGGCGGATGCTGGGCTTCCCCTTCAGTTCGGCCCTGACGCTTTCTGGCATCAGCGGGATGGACATAGACTTCACATCATCGAGCCGTTCGATGATGTACTACAATGAGGGTGGCGACAATGGCGTGTACGGCAACGAGAGGGTTGCACGCAATGCGGGCTATGTGAGCTTCACGGCCAGTTCGCAGCAGATCGCTGCCGGCCAGGGCGTGATGGCCTGGCTCTATGGCAACGCCGGCGGCGTTGCCGGCTCAGGCAGCCTGCCGTCGGATCTGACGGTCAGCTCCTCAGGGTCCTTGAACGAGAGCGGCAATGCGGTGAGCATGCCGGTATTCCACACCGGTGCCAATACCAACAAGGGCTGGAACCTGTTGGCAAACCCCTTCGCCTCTACGATAGACTGGATGAGCAGTGCCATCACGCGCACCAATATCGACCCGACGGTGTATCGCTGGAATCCGGCCTCGGCGGGATGGACATCCCACAATGCCAATACACAGGCGCAGACGGGCGGTGCAGACAGGTACATCGAGTCTGGAGGGGCCTTCTTTGTAAAAGCCGGTGCGGACAATCCGGTGCTGACCATCGGCCAGGATGCGAAGACGGGCACGGCCACGGGTTTTTCGCATTACGGTCGCGCTCCCTTCCGATTGAACCTGCCAAGCGAGCGGGTGCCGGGCGCTCCCTTGCTGGCGGGCATCCGGGTGAAGGCATCCGGGATGGGCAACCCCATGCCCGACGACATCTACATAGACCTGTCGCGTTCGGATGCGACGCCGGGCTTCGACAGCCGCTACGACGCGGAGTCGATGGGCCGGACTTCCGGGGCGGGCATCAGCGTACGGGACAAGTCTGACAAAGGTTATGCGGTGCAGTTCGATGTGCCGATAGCGGAGTCGGGCCGGGAGAAGCGCTACTACCCGCTGCGGGTGACGACGCCGCAGGTGGGAGAGACGACGATCGAGGTATCGACGGAGGGCCGATGGGACGCGCAGAACAGCGTGAGCCTGATGGACACGAAGGAGGGCAAGACGATGCTGCTGCAGGGTGACCGCCTTCGTTATACGTTCCCGTTGGGATCATTGAAGGAAGAGGGCCGATTTGTGCTGGCGATCAATCATGTGTCGGTGGAAAAGGACGGCAAAGTGCCGGGCAGCCTGTTGCGGTTGCTGGGCAACCCGGTGACGACGGATCGCATCGACCTGCTGCTCGCACACCCGACGGCCCGGCCCCTGCGCTGGGAGCTGAGCTCGATGAACGGCGCGAAGGTCGCCGAAGGCGAGTTCGGCGTGACGGCGGGCAACGTGCAGTACCGCCTGCCGGTACCGGGCATGCGTCAATCGGGGGTGTATGTGCTGCGGGTGGAGATGGACAACGGGGACGAGGAAGTGGTCAGGGTGCTCCGCAAATGATGAGTGGCACGAAAAAAACGAATTCAATACGGATCAACCAAACGAAAAAACATGCAACTCGGACAAATGAAGAAATACCTATTGCTGCTGATGCTCCTCGGCACGGCGCCGGTCCTCTGGGCACAGGACGACTTGCTCGCTGCGGAGGATGCCCCGAACCCGGGGAATGTGCCGGTCGACGGCGGCATCACGCTGTTGCTGGCGGCGGGTGCAGCCTATGGCGTGGGGAGGCTTAGGAGAGGGGTTAGCAAGTCCGGCTCCTCGGTACCCGCAGACCTGTAAACAGGTGCGACGCGTCAACAGCGTCAAGTGCTTCTGTCCGTCCATGTCTGCCGATCAGAAAAGGGTTTTGCATCGCCGAAAGGATGCGTATTTTCATCTCGATTCTGATTCATGGAGGGGCGAGTCGATGTAAAAACGCGGGGCAACTGACTTTCCTCGCGAAATATCCGATGCGTCAGAACAATCCGGTACAGCCTGCTGCAGGCATAGTGGCTTTCGGTTCTCACAAGCAAGTGCGATGGTTCAATTTCGTTTTATCCCAATAAGACCGCTTCAGACAAAATGACCTGCATGGTTTCATCCGACGTGTGATCGCTTCAGTTCTTTTGAACCATTCATGCATCTCAAGCGCTCTAAGCCAGGTCTTTATGGGTTTAAACTTACGGCATCCGGGTTATCACCCGCTTATGCACCATCATCCATGGAGTGATTCAAGACAATCTGGATGGGAAAACCCATATTCATTTGATTTGCCATGTTAAGACCACCCGCATTGCCGTAGGGCATGAACAATCCGATTTTTAGCAGCCGTTGCATGTTCCCGTTCGCTGTCGCCATCGAGGTTTTTGATATCTCGATGGACGCCACGTCGTGCTTACCCCCTCGCAGCTTAAGGTCTTTGATAGAGAATCTTCTCGAGCGCTGCCGTTTGGCGGTCGTTCAATGGGTCTGTATGAAGCGCGAAGATTCGGGTTTTTTGAGCGTGCGTTCCACCTTCTTCATTGCCATGGTCTGCGCATCCAACATCATTTTGACGAAATACCCGATCCCATCCGTGCTGTCATCGGCCAGCACTTGAATGCTACCGTGCAACAGCAAGGCTTGCCCTTTGAGACCTTGCTCTCCGGTCAACTGATCTGGGAAAGGGTTGTACAGATCAATGGTCGCTGTCCCGGTCGGTTGCTGCTTGTTTCTATTCGTTGCCGGGGCTGTACATGCAGCGCGAAAGCCGCTGAAATTTCCGGAATAGCCACGCAGAAGCAAGCGGGTGACCTGGTGCGTCAGGACTCCATGGATTTGGAGTACTGCTGCGGCGTTATCCCGGTGATATTCTTGAAACTGAGAAAAAACGGATTGTAGGAAGAGAATCCAACCGTGAGGGCCAGGGACTCGATGGTTTGTTGCTTCACATATCCAGCCTTCATAAGTTCAATGGCATCGTTGATCTGTATGATCTTTTTGAAATCCTGAAAGTTCTCCCTGGAATGATACCGGAAGACGTATGCCACATGAAATGCCGGGATCTTCAGTTCCGTTGCGAATTCATCAAGGGTGACCCCCTGTTTTCTGAAAAGCTTCGTCTCAAGCGATACAACCTCTATGCGGCGGACATATTCTTTCAGTGAGTTGCCCACCTTGTCACGGATGGACTGATCTCGTTTCCCGACCACCTCTTTTTCCAGCTCAAAGCACCAGATATCCATAAATCCGATGCTGTTCCTGGACTTCCTCACCACCATGGGCACGATATCGAACCCGGATATGATATCTGGATTCAGCAGGAGTTTGATGGATCCGAACAGCAGCAGGAGGGAGGGCACGATCAGGTGGTTGAGGCTTAGACTCGCGTTCGTAGGGAGGAAGTAAATGACCACCCCAAGATTATAGACCAGGCCGATGCTGATGATTATAAAAACGATGTTTGAAAGCGTTCTGATCTGACGTATGTTTTTCATGACCATGCTGACCTGGCTGTGGCGATTCCAAATCCCTTTGCGGAAGGACTGCAGGATCATTGCCCAATAGAATAGAAGCACCAAGCCTATGATCAAGACTTCGAGCCGGGGATTTTCAATTCCAAAAAACGGCAAAACGGAAAAACAGGCCAAAAGGGGCAGGCCATGGAGCAGGTCTGTCTTTTTCCATCCCCTGATTTCCGTCAATTGCCTGAAATGTACATGAATGAGGGGAAAAAAGATCAGGCTAGTCATCACGTGGGTGATGAAGATGTATTTCGAGATTGAAATTCCAAGGATGCTCAAAGCGGTGATGAAGATGATCCGGAGGGTCATCAATCCGATGGCTAGCAGAAAACTTGCGATTTTTCCCACTTGGGCATAGTGCATGCGTATGATCAGCAAGAGGCTGATCAGTGCTGTAGTAGAAGTTATCAAGAGCAGGTTGCTAACCATCAATTTCAGTTGTATCCTTCATTTCTGATCTTCGCCCTCTATCCGCTGGCCCCCCATGTATGGGAGGGTGGGGCCTCCATAAAGTAGTGCCCTTTTCCGGCAGTTGCACGGTCCGGTCGGTTGTGAAACCACATAAATATATGCCGAAAATGTACATGAAACTGATGCTTCCCCCTGTCTCGGCGGCCTTTTTCCCCTAGGTCCGGCTTCGTTTGGTGATTTTTTTGCAATTAAATGGTAATCATCGTATTGCATAATTTATTCCGGCGTAGGGAGGGCCCATTCGCCTTTTTTGGCAACTTACTGATTTACGTGATACTTACTGATTCCCGGAATCAGTAAGTATGGAATTTTTTTTAACGTCCCTGCCACATTATTTTTCCCGATAACATCCAATGCCTGGTTGCCCTTCCCCATCGAGGATGTTCCCGTTACCGGATGCAGGATGGGTGGGTGGGGTCTATGGATGCTGTGGTGTTGCGGCCAGGGATGGATAAGGCAGGACCGTTGCTGACGATAAGCATCGGGGACATAAGGATCCTGTACGCATCAGCTGGTTGTCGGATATGTCTTTGTCAAGAAACTTTTTAATATATGGGAAGTAAAAAACTACGCTTCAGTAAGTCTCTGCTTCTGGTAATTTTGCTCTGCTGTTCCCTGGCGGGGTATTCGCAGGTGACCCTCACGGCCTCATCGGGCACGGCCTCCGGCACGTTCACCACCCTGAAAGGCGCCTTCGATGCCATCAACGCGGGCACGCACCAGGGTGCGATCGTCATCAGCATTAACGCCAGCACCACGGAATCGGCATCGGCGTTGCTGAATGCCAGTGGCAGCGGATCCGCCAGTTACACCGGCATCAACATCTATCCCACGACGACGGGGTTGAGCATTTCGGGCGAACTGGCAGCGCCACTCATCGACCTGAACGGAGCCGACAACGTGACCATCGACGGGCGGGTGAACGCCACCGGCAGTACGAAGGACCTGACGATCTCCAACACCAGCACATCCGGCGTCTCCGGCACTTCCACGATCCGGTTCACCAATGACGCAAGCTCCAACACCGTAAAATACTGCACGATCAAGGGATCCTCGACTGCATCAACCGGTGGTATCGTCTTCTTCAGAATTGGTATCACCACCGGCAACGACAACAACACGATCGACAACAACAACATTACCGCTGCCGCCGATGCCAACCGTCCACTGAACGCCGTGTACGCCTCTGGGCAAGCGGCGAACAACTCCACCAATACCATCAGCAACAACAACATCTATGATTTCCTGAGCAGGGGGCTGGCTTCAAACGGTATCAACATCAGAGATTATAACAGCGCATTCACCATCTCTGGCAACAGCTTCTACGAGACGGCGTCCTTCATCGCCAGTGCGGCAGTGGACTACAATGTGATCCTGATCAGTGCGGCCTCCGGGTCGGGCAACGGGTTCACGGTGTCCGGGAACTACATCGGCGGCAGTTCGGCGCAGTGTGGCGGTTCG
>JBIKIB010000026.1:0-18379 GCA_044361845.1 Chitinophagaceae bacterium
CCCTGGCTGCAGTCAACGCTGCTGGAGCAGGGCTATGAAGTGCAGTATCTTCCGCTGATCACATACGAGGAACTGCTTGACAGGATACCTTCCTGCGAGGGGATCGTCGTCACCACCCGGTTAAGGATCGATGCGCAGCTCATCGATCGTGCCGGGAAATTACGATGGATCGGTCGGCTTGGCAGTGGTATGGAGCTCATCGATGCGGATCATGCCAGAAGTCGTGGTATACGTTGCGAGAGCAGTCCCGAAGGCAACAGAAATGCGGTGGGGGAACAGGCCCTGGGCATGTTATTGTCGATGATGCATCGTATCCATTCATCCGCCGCAGAGGTCAGGGAGGGTATGTGGTTCCGGGATGCGAATCGTGGCACTGAACTCAAGGGCAAGACTGTTGGTATCATCGGTTACGGAAATACGGGCGGGGCATTCGCACGCCTGCTGGCACCCTTCGAGGTGATCGTCCTCGCGCATGATAAGTACAGATCCGGATTTGCCTCAGGATATGTCCGGGAAGCCGGGATGGAGCAGATCGCAAGGTTGGCGGATGTCGTCAGTCTGCATCTGCCCCTGACAGGCGAGACGCGCCACCTGGCCAATGAAAAATTCTTCCGGAGTTTGGAGCGTTGTCCATTTTTTGTGAACACCTCCCGGGGTAAAGTGCATGACAGCCGGGCCGTGGCAATGGCCTTGAAGGAAGGGTGGATCTCCGGTGCGGCATTGGATGTTTTGGAGAATGAACGCCTGGAAACCTATTCACCGGAAGAACAGGTCTTGCTGGATACGCTCTTATCTGACCCTCGGGTGATCATCACCCCACACATTGCAGGATACACCCATGAGTCCTTTCTGGAGATGGCAAGGGTGTTGTTGCGAAAGCTTGATATCCTGAGCTGAGCTTTACTTTTTCCGGGAAAATCTATATTTTTGTTGTTTGCAACGCTTCCATTGCCTGGAGCGTTGCTATTTTTTTACACCTGCCCCAACAGGCATAAAACGTTTGCTGCTATGAGCGATATCATTTATGTGACCCGGGAAACCCTGGAGCAGATGAAAGCTGAACTTCATCGGATGAAGACCGTGGACAGACCAGCCGCTTCCAAAGCCATAGCTGAAGCAAGGGAGAAGGGTGATCTGAAGGAGAACGCAGAGTACGACGCCGCCAAGGAGGCACAAGGTCTCCTGGAATCAAGGATCCGCAAGTTCGAATCTGAAATGGCCACTGCCAGGATCCTCGACGCCACGAATATCGATACCAGCAAGGTGACCATCCTCACCAAGGTGACCATCACGAACCTCGCTACCAGCAAAACCGTGACGTACCAGATCGTCTCAGAAAAAGAGGCCGACCTGAAAGCATCAAAGATATCCATCACGTCCCCGATCGGGAAAGGGCTCATGGGCAAGAAGGAAGGCGAGGTCGCAGAGATACAGGCGCCTAACGGACGCATCAGTTTCAAGATTGAAAAAATCAGTATTTAAGCGGGTGTTCTTCTCTTTCCGCAATATTCGGAGGATCCCGGGTCAGGTATCATCTTTATTTTTACGTAAATATTAGAAGCAGATGGCCACACTGTTCACCCGGATCGTCATTGGTGAGATCCCCTCCTACAAGATCGCGGAGAATGATGCTTTTTATGCATTCCTCGACATCGCACCCTTGCGGGAAGGCCACACCCTCGTGATCCCCAAACAACCGACGGATCAGTTCTTTGACATGTCGTCGGATCTGCTTGCGGAGATTCTCATATTCGCACGGCCCATCGCGAAAGCCATTGAACGGTCATTCCCGTGCAATCGCTGCGGCATCTCCGCCATCGGGCTGGAAGTGCCACACGCACACCTGCACCTTGTGCCGATCGATTCGGCAGATGACCTGAATTTCACTCGCCCAAAACTCCGGCTGACAGAGGCGCAGTTCCGCTCCATACAGGAGAAGATCATTTCACAACTCTGACGAATATATGCAGCACCCGAAAAGACCTTTGTTTGTTACCATCATGGTGTCGATCCTTTTCGCAGGTGGACTCATCAACATCCTCTATGCATTCACCGGCGCTTTTGCTTCTTATGGGATGTTTTACCCGGCCGGCCTGGTATTTTTGACAATCCTGTTAATGGCTGCATTGTCCGGCATCTGGGCGATGGAGAAGTGGGGTTTATGGCTATTCCCGTTGGTACTGGCGGGTAGACTGGGCCTTGACTTGGCGACAGGGGCATTCCATTACGCAGAGCTGTTGCTGATCCTGCCGCTTATTATTTTATTATATTCCTGGCGGAGATTCGTGTAAGTTCCCTACGCGATCCGCTGTGGGTTATCCTTGATGAAATCGGCCCAGCCGCCGGATTTTTTCCTCTTGGTTTGCTCCGGTATGGGCGAATGCAGCATATAATGATGGCAAACGGCCACCGCCAATGCATCAGATGCATCCAGCTTAGCGAGTTCTTGCCGGAAAGAGAGTATGTGCTGCAGCATCTCCCACACTTTCTCCTTTGTCGCATTACCATTACCGGTGATGGCCTGTTTGATCCGCCGCGGGGAATACTCGGTCACGGGCATGCCATACTGCAAAGCAGCTGCGATCACCACGCCCTGCGCTCTGCCGAGTTTGAGCATGCTCTGAACGTTCTTGCCAAAAAATGGCGCTTCAATGGAAAGTTCCTGTGGTCTGTATTTGACAATGAGGCCGTTGATGGTCTGGTAGACGGTTTTTAACCGGTCGAACATCTCTAACCTGGTGTTCAAACGGAGGGAATCCATCTCTAGCATCCGAATGGTTTGCCCACTCACCTCCAGTAATGCAAAGCCCATGATCACAGTGCCGGGATCCACACCGAGGATAATTTTATTTTTTTCCGACAATGGGGGTATACATTTGAAGCGGTTTCAATCTGCAGGTCTGTACAAAAATATCAAAATATTCCTCAACTGGTTCCTCGGACCGGCACTGTTCTGCTGGCTATCTTGGTCTGTGTATAGCCAGGTCATGGCGCAGCCAGACTTCGACCGGCATGTACAGGGGATCGCAGCTGCGCTGACAGGCCCATCATCCTGGAAGATCTTTTTCACATTTTCTCTGATGATCGTCAACTGGGGCCTTGAGACCTTGAAATGGCAGCTCTCGATCCGACATCTCTGTCGTCTTTCGTTTGTGCGGGCATTCATGGCCATCCTTGCAGGAGTGGCTTTGTCCATGGGCACACCCAACCGTATCGGTGAGTATGGTGGAAGGATACTATATGTTCCGGAGGGGATGCGCATTCGATCCGTTTCGTTGACGATCGTGGGCAGCTTCGCCCAGCTGCTGGTGACCATGGTGGCGGGTGTCATTGCTCTTTTTGTGCTTGAGGATGATCTTTCAGGACCTCATCAAATCGGATTGGTCGGAGTTTGGCTCCCTCTTTTTCGGATGATGGCAGGGGTGGCCACCTTGCTGGGCCTTGTTTTATATTTCCGCATCGGCTGGTTGGTACGGTTCATCGACCGATTGCCCGCCATAGGCCGGTTTCGCAGGCATATTTCCGTTCTGGAGGAGATGGATACTGGGATCCTGTCGAAGATCTTCGGAGTGTCTGTGCTCCGTTACCTGGTATTTGTATTGCAATACATTTTGATGTTACAAGCCCTGGATGCCGGCCCTGCATGGTGGACCGGCTTCTGGGCCGTTTCCGCTTTCTTTTTACTCATGGCCGTCATGCCCAGCATTGCATTGCTGGAGCTCGGACTACGCTGGCAGTACAGCCTTCTGATATTCGGGATATACAGCAGCAACCTGCTTGGGATCTATACCGCAGCCACCGGCATCTGGCTGATCAACCTGGTGATACCTGCCATCTTTGGAAGCCTGCTGCTGTTCAGGATAAGGGTTTTCCGGAAAATCTGAACCCGATGGTTGAATATTCTGCTAATTATGACGCAGGTCACACGCTCAGGATGGCTATTTGCATAGCTTTACATCAACGAATTCAATTCCGGGCATGAAGAAGTTTTCTTTGCTTTCGCTCCTGATCCTGTCGGCGGTAAGCCTGAGTGCGTTCGATGATTTCTGCGGGATCACGAATACATCCTTCATGGATGGAGAGAATATCCGGTTCAAAGTGTATTACAGTGTGATCGGGATCTATGTGGACGCAGGGGATGCAAGTTTCACCGTTCAAAAGTCAACCTACAATAGCAAGCCGGTATATCACCTCACCGGGATTGGCACATCCAACCCTAAGTACGACTGGATCTTCAAGGTCAGGGATAAATACGAATCGTTCATCGATACGGTATCACTTCGTCCCTACAGGTTTCAGCGGGATGTATATGAAGGGGGGTACACCATCAAGGAAAATGTCAGCTTCGACCAGCAAAAGCATCGTGCGGAGACGAAAAAGGGGAATTACCCGGTGCCACCATGCGTTCAGGATGTGTTGAGTGCGATTTATTATGCCCGAAACATCGATTTTGATAAATATAAGCCCGGTGACAAGATTCCCTTTAACATGTTCATCGATGAGCAGGTGTATCCGCTATTCATCCGGTATCTTGGTAAGGAGGTCATCAAGACGCGGTATGGCAGGTATCGGGCCATTCGATTCAGGCCGATGCTCATCAGCGGAACCATCTTCGCCGGAGGCGAGAAAATGAATGTCTGGGTCTCGGATGACCGCAACCATATCCCTTTGCGCATCGAGAGTCCGATCACGGTGGGCAGCGTGAAAGTGGATATGAAAGGATATGCGAACCTTCGATTCCCCCTGACGGCCCGGATATCTGGCAATTGATGGCAAAGGCAGCGCAAGCCACGACCGGATTTTGTACAATTTCCAGTGGAATTCTTAGAGTGCGGACAATGGAAAGTGTTCCTTGATGCGAACGCCTTTTTCCGTCATTTGCAGGGTGCAGCATTCATGCACAGGGTCATGTTCAAAAAACAGGACATAATCGTTTTTAACAGCTTCTTCAAGGAATGCTTTTTTTTCAGTCAGAGTCGTCAGCGGGAACATATCATAAGCCATGACATAGGGCAATGGGATATGTCCGACTGCCGGGATGAGATCCGCCATGTAAACGATCGTTCTGTCCTTGTACAGGATCCTTGGGAGCATCATCGCATCCGTGTGTCCGTGCACGAACCGGATATCCATGGTGGGTGAGAATGTGGCCGTGCCTTTAGCCGGAACCGGCAGCATGGATAATTGTCCGCTTTCCTGTATCGGCAGGATATTTTCTTTCAGAAAGGATGCTTTTTCCCGATCGTTCGGATGTATGGCCCATTGCCAATGCCTTTCATTGCTCCAATAGATGGCATTGGGGAATGCTGTTACCAGCGTATCACCCTCACGGATGACAGAGCCTCCGCAGTGGTCGAAGTGGAGGTGGGTGAGGATAACATCGGTTATGTCTGACCGGAGGAAGCCATGCCTACGCAGTGAGCGCTCAAGGGTATCCGGTCCGTGCAGATGGTAGTGTCCAAAGAACTTGTCATCCTGTTTGTCCCCGACGCCGTTATCGATGAGTATGAGCCGGTCACCATCTTCTACGAGAAGGCAGCGCATGGCCCAGGTGCAAAGGTTGTTCTCATCAGCGGGATTCAGTTTGTTCCAGATGACTTTTGGCACCACACCATACATGGCGCCGCCGTCCAATTTGAAAAGCTCCGTATCTATCGTATATAATTTCATGTTGTCAGGATTTTTTTCTGGCAGTGTTCCAGGTGATGAGCAGCATTCCCAGGCCTATGATGAAGAAGGTCATCATGGCAAGGACGCTGTTGCGCTGCGAACCTCCGGTGAACTCCGTGATGTATCCATAGCTGAACATCCCGATGACGATGGCGATCTTTTCGGTGACATCAAAGAAGCTGAAAAAAGAAGTGGTATCCTTTGTCACGGGCATCATCTTCGCGTAGGTGCTTCTGCTCACGGATTGTATCCCGCCCATGACGAAACCGACCACGGCCGCAAGGGTATAGAAGGCGTTCACATCTCCCGCCGGGATCCTGTAGCCTGACACGCAAATACCGATCCAGATGACCACAGCAAACATCAGCGCCTGTAGGTTCCCGAACCTGCCGGAGAACCATGACAGGAACAGTGCGCCCGGTATTGCCACGAGTTGTATGAGCATGATGGCAATGATGAGGTTATCGACCGGTATGGCCAGTTCACTCTTGCCGTAGAGGGTGGCGGCCAGCAGGACGGTCTGCACACCCATGTTGTAAAAAAAGAAGGACGCAAGGAAACGTTTGAGCACTTTCATATGCTGCAGCTGGTGCCATACCTTCTTCAGCTCTATGAATCCATTGGCCAGGAGGTTGTGGTCTGGCCGGTTTGCACTCGGGGTACCTTTTGGTAGGATGCTCAGCGGGATCTGTGCGAAGGAAAACCACCAGATGCCCACCATGAGAAAAGACGTCCGAAGGGCGTCACCAGTCTCCTGAATACCCAGCCATCCGAACCATTCTTTTTTGAACAGGAATGCAAAGCAGATCAATTGCAGGATCACACTTCCAATGAAACCCATCGAAAACCCTTTTGCACTCAGGCTGTCCCGATCTTTTTTCGCTGCGATCTCCGGAAGGTATGAATTGTAGAAGACCAGGCTGCTCCAGAATCCGATGCAGGCAAGGATGACGCTGAAGATGCCCAGACCAAGGTTTGATCGGTCGAAGAAATACAGGCTGCTGCAAGCCAGGGCCCCGAGCGTACAGAAAAATCTCATGAAGGACCGCTTGTTCCCTTTGTAATCCGCTATCGAAGACAGGATTGGAGACATGAACGCAACGATCAGAAATGCGACACCAAGGGCGTAGTTGTATAAGGCGGTGTTCACGAAACTTCGGCCGAGGAAGATGACTTCATTGCTGCCGTTGGCAGACTTCGTGACTTCTTCGTAGTAGGCCGGGAACATGGTTGATGTGATCACCAGATTGTAAGAGCTATTGGCCCAGTCGTACATGGTCCATGCCCTTGCAAGCTTTTTATTGGTCTGCTGCATGTGGTGGGGGTTGTGGTGTGTTGTAAGATATGTAAAATATTCCCCTTATGCCGGTATCTTACCACCGAGTATCAGTCCGATCATGATGAGTCCCACCACTATCCTGTACCATCCGAACATGCGGAATCCATTCTTTTGCAGGTATGTGATCAGGAACCGGATCGCCAGGATGGACACTCCGAATGCGATGATGCTTCCGATCAGGAGGGTGGTGAGGTTCTCGGTCCTGAGTACTTCAGGGCTTTTTTGATATACGTCATAAACGCTCTTCAGCGTTGCCGCCATCATCGTGGGAACGGCAAGATAAAAAGAGAACTCCGCAGCTAGGGAGCGGCTCAGCTTTTGTTGCATGCCTCCGATGATGGTGGCTGCACTCCGGCTAAGCCCCGGAAAGACGATCGCAAGGACCTGGTAGAGACCGATCATGAAAGCATGTCTGTACGTGATGTCATCATCTTCATGTACTTCAGGGGATGTGAAAAATCGGTCAATGAACAACAGGACGATCCCACCTGACAGCAATACGATCGCAATGACCAGCGGCTTTCCGAGGACCACTTCGATATGGCTCTTGAAGGCTGCACCGAAGGCCAGTGCCGGGATGATCGCCACCATCAGCTTGATATAGAACCCGGGTTTTCGGAAGTCAAAGAACTTTTTCCAATAGAGTACGACGACCGAGAGGATGGCACCGAATTGTATGACGATCTCGAAAAGCTTCGTGAAGGGCTCCTTGTTGATGCCCATGATGGCGGATGTCAGTGCCATGTGGCCTGTGGAGGAGACGGGCAGGAATTCGGTTATCCCTTCAATGACGGCAAGAAGTATGGCCTGGAAAATGTCCATGCGGGTGGGTTTGTGGTGATTCTTTCACCGAAATGAAAAAAGCGATGATGAACATCGCTTTCGAAAAAGAATATGCAGTTATCAGTTGGCTTTGGGCCTTTTCATGATGGCATAAACCTCAATGAGCAGACCTATGATGATCATGACGGGTGCCACCGTGATCCTGCGAGTGCTGTAGACTTCGTTATTGGCGAAGATATTAGGATCGGTACTCTTGCCACCGGCCATCAGGAGAATGCCCGCGAGGATCACTACGGCACCAATGGCCATCCACATGAAATTTTCCTTTCCGAAGAGTTGATTGTTGTCCTTGTACATAGACTTGATTGTGACGCAAAATAAGGTAATCTGACCAAACCCCAAATCCCTATGGGATCAATACAGTTCATCGAGCTTCATCTTGAGGTATTTCGTCACACTGCGGTGCGTGCTGATGAACGTGATGCCGATGCCGATGAGGGTCAGCAGCAGGAATAAAAGGAATAGCCAGGTATTGTCGCGCAGGACTTTTATCTCCGGCAGCCACCAGTTCTCCACAATGTAGATGATCACGGAGATGCCTGCGATGGCCAGCAGCGCACTGAACAGGCCGTTGATGACCGCGCGTTTGTCGAAAGGCTTTGAGATGAACCATCTTGTCGCTCCGACCATCTGCATCGTCTTGATCAGAAAACGGTTTGAGAACATCGCCAATTTGATCGTGTTGTCGATCAATATGATCGCGATCAGGCAAAGGATCGCCGAAAGCACTATCAGGAATATGGCGATCTTACGCACGACATCATTCAGGTTGCTGACGACGGCATTGGGATATTTCACTTCGCTGACGATGAAGTACTTAGATATATCCGCCACGATCCGGTCAAGGCTGTCTTTGTTGACATACTCAGGATCCAGATAGAAATCCACCGATGCAGGAAGCGGATTGTAGTCCAGCACCTTGTTCCAGTCTTCATTGCCCTCTTTGATGAAATTCTTCCGGGCCATCTCCTTACTCACATATTCAACTTTCCGGGCATATGGCAAGGATGAAATATATGTTTTTAGGGAGTCGATCTCTTTCAGGCGGCTGCCTTCGCGTATGAAAGTGTTCACCTGAACGCTACCCTTGAAGTAATTCTCCAGTTTGCTGGCATTGATGATGATCCACCCAAGGATACCAAGAAGGAACAAAACCAGTGCCACGCCCAGGATGGCCATGAAGTATGAAGGCTTGCTGCGCTTGAGGGATGACTTGCTTATTCCGGACATATTTTTTCGTGTTGATGCTTTATACTTTGACCTCATTGGCCGCAACCGCGGTTGTGAATGGACAAATTTAATGGTTTTGCGGTGTTTGCGTATTTTTGCGTCCCCTGCGATGTCAGGGATTTTTTGTTAAAAAATAAGGGATCCGTTATTCGTGATCCGCAACCCGCAAATAAATGGAATATCAGTTCAGTGAGATCGAGCGAAAATGGCAGGAAAAATGGAGTGCTGAGGGGGCATACATTGTTTCAAACGACAGTGAAAAGCCCAAATGTTATGTCCTTGACATGTTCCCCTATCCAAGTGGAGCCGGTCTGCATGTTGGACATCCCCTCGGATACATCGCCAGCGACATCTACAGCCGGTTCAAAAGGCTGAAAGGCTTCAACGTCCTGCATCCTATGGGGTACGACTCCTTTGGGCTTCCGGCGGAACAGTATGCCATCGAACATGGCATCCCACCCGGTGTATCCACCGACCAGAACATCCGGAATTTTCGGGCACAGCTCGATCGGATCGGTTTCTGCTATGACTGGAACAGGGAAGTGCGCACCAGCGATGCGGAGTATTACAAATGGACACAGTGGATCTTCCTGCAGCTCTTCGAGAGCTGGTACGATAGAACAAAACAGAAGGCCGAGCGCATTGCCGTGCTTGAGGAGGCCTTCATGGTTTCGGGCAATCAGGAACATCCCTGTCCCGGTGACCGAACCCTGATCTTCTCTGCGGGCGAATGGAAGGGTTTTGATGCCAAGAAGCGCCACGATGTGCTCATGAACTACAGGCTCGCTTATTGCGGTTACGGAGAGGTGAACTGGTGTGAAGTGCTGGGGACGGTGCTTGCGAATGATGAAGTCGTGAACGGTGTCAGTGAGCGTGGAGGACACCCGGTGGTCAAGCGTACGCTCCGGCAATGGTATCTCCGTATCACGGACTATGCCGACCGTCTGCTGGCAGGCCTGCAAACAGTCGAATTCAGCGAAAGCATGAAAGACATGCAATCCAACTGGATCGGTAAGAGCTATGGGGCAGAGATAGATTTCAAGGTGCGCCCGCATGATGGTGACAAGCCTTCGGAAGCAACCCTAAAAGTATACACGACCCGCCCTGACACGATCTTCGGGGTAGACTTCCTCGTCATCGCGCCGGAGCACGAACAAGTGCCCTCTCTGATATCAGCGTCGCAGCAAGGAGAAGTGGAGGCATACCTGGCATATGTCAACAGCCGCAGCGAAAGGGAACGCATGGCGGAGAAGAAGATCTCCGGTGCTTTCACGGGCAGCCACTGCATACATCCTTTCACCGGTAATTTGATCCCTGTTTGGATCAGTGAGTATGTACTCGCAGGGTATGGTACAGGGGCGATCATGGCAGTCCCTTGCGGTGACGAACGCGACCATCGTTTCGCGCAGTTTTTCGGACTCCCGGTGACCAACATCATTGGTTCGCATTACAATGGTACAGAGGCGAACCCCACAAAGGATGCCACTTTGGAGAACAGTGATTTTTTGAATGGCATGCTTATGCGGGAAGCCATGTCAGTCGCCCTTGAGCGCCTTGAAGCGGAAGGTTGCGGAAAACGCCAGGTCAACTACAGGATGCGTGATGCTGCTTTCAGCCGCCAGCGATACTGGGGCGAACCTTTCCCCATCGTCTGGAAAGAAGGGATGGCCCTGCCCTTACCGGAAGACCAGCTCCCGGTGGTCCTCCCTCCGCTTGATGATCTGCGTCCCGGTGCCGGTGGTGAAGGTCCTCTGGCAAATCTGGAAGACTGGAAAGTACTGGATGGAGGGATACGGGAAGTCAATACCATGCCCGGTTATGCCGGCAGCAGCTGGTATTTTCTCCGCTATATGGATCCCCGTAACGAAGTGGAATGCTGCAGCCGCAAAGCCAGTGATTACTGGGGTCAGGTGGACCTGTACGTGGGCGGCACAGAACATGCCGTCGGGCATCTTCTGTACAGCCGCATGTGGACAAAAGTGATGTTCGATCTGGGTTATATCGGATTCGATGAGCCGTTCCGCCGACTGGTGAACCAGGGAAAGATCGGCGGGGATTCAAGGATCGCCTATCGCATTCGGGGCACCCATCAATTCGTGTCATACGGACTGAAGGATGACTATGATACGGATGAGATCCATGTGGACATATCAATGGTGGATGGTGTGGAGTTGGATACTGAAGCATTCACCAAATGGCGGCCTGATCTGCATGATGCGACTTTCATCCTCGAGGATGGCACATACCGCTGTGGCAGCCGCCTGGAGAAAATGAGCAAGCGCTACCACAATGTGGTCAATCCAGATGAAGTGGTGGACCGCTACGGTGCGGATACATTCCGGATGTACGAGATGTTCCTTGGACCGGTAGAGCAGGACAAGCCATGGGACACAAAGGGCATCGAAGGGGTACACCGGTTCATCCGAAAACTATGGCGGCTGTTCATGCATGAGGAAAAAGGACTGGTCGTCACACATGACGAACCTAAAGATGCCGAATGGAAATCGCTGTACCGCTTGGTCCGCAAGATCGAAGATGATACGGAACGTTTTTCCTTCAATACGGCCGTCAGTCAGTTCATGATCGCGGTGAACGAGCTGAGCGACATGAAATGCCATAAACTCCAGATATTGGAGAAGCTCCTGGTAGTGCTTTCGCCCTATGCACCGCATGTCTGCGAGGAGCTTTGGCGCATCACCGGGCATGAAGGAAGCATTTTGATGCAGGCATTTCCGCGTGTGGAGGAGAAATACCTCATAGAGACCAGCAAACTTTACCCCGTGGCCATTAACGGAAAGACAAGATCTGAAATGTCAATTTCTCTTGATGTCAGTCAGGCGGATGTGGAATCCATGGTGCTGGCTGATGCAGTGGTTCAGAAATGGCTGGATGGAAAAGCTCCTAAAAAAATCATTTATGTGAAAAACAAGATGATCAACATTGTCGTGTGAATGATCGCTTCATCGGGAAAGGTCTTTCCATCTTTGTAAACAATTGCAAACCGAAACCTGTTATAATAAAAATCGAATTCCATGGCCACTGCCAACCCATTCCTGATCGATGCGCTGAGAGAGACTGCTTCACGGCTTGCTAATGGTGCCGACTACGCATGGGGCAACCATGGCTCATGCAACTGTGGTAATCTTTTGCAGGTCGTTACATCCATGAACAAAACGGAGATCCTGCGCCTGGCGCACACGGGAATAGGGGAATGGACGGAGCTGGCCGATGAATACTGCAGTGTGAGCAACTTACCTGCAGATCAGCTTGTCGGGGAACTCATGAAGCAAGGACTGACGCCCAGCGATATACATCATATTGAGTACCTCGACGACCGGGATGTGCTCGAGAGGCTTCCAGGGGGCTTCAGATGGCTGCAGCGCAATGTCAGGGAGGATGTTGTGGTTTATCTGGAAACCATGGCTGAAATCCTGCAGGAACGTTTTGAGCTGGAAGCCGCCAGGAAAATGGTCAAGGATATTTTGGCAAGCGAGGTGCATCGCCGGGCACCCCACACTGCGGCAGCACTCCAGGGCTGAAGATGACCTCAACTGGATTGCCTCGCAAGTTCCGGATAAAATACGCGGATCTTCTTCCTCACATCAAGATTCAATTGGTATTGAGCGATGATCGTTATTGCATAAAATGCAATGAATAACGATGCCAATATCGATTGATAGGGTTGAAGTGACTGTTCGCCCATGTCACGAAAGAATACATCATGGGTGATCCCCTTCAAGTAGAGTGGTAGATACACCCAGCTCGATTGATACGTGAAACTGGCCAGCAGCAATTTTTTCTTTCTTGAAAGCCTTGACATTGCGATTCCGTTATGAATTGATAGGATCATTGCGGCAACCATCAGAACCGTCATTGATATTGATATCCATGACGCCCCGGATTCTTTAAATACGATGAAAAGGATCGTTGTAAGTAGGATCGTGAGTCCAATTTTAGGCCATCTGAAATGGGATTTCAATGATTCGTAGTAGGTCTTCCGATGCATCTGGTAGACGCTTGCCATTCTTTCCGAGACGATCTTGGAGAAACCAAAGATCCCGAATCCTTCGTACACATTCCGGAGTGCGGTTTCGAATCCAAGGGAAGGGTCTTTTGCCAAGCGATCTTCAATGGCTTGTGCCAGGTGGTCGACCAGTTCGACCTGCAGATCATACCATCTGACGTATTTTTTTTCGCAGAAGGCGAAGAGTTCCCCGATCTGTTTTTCTGAAAGCATGTCAGGCCGTTTTATGTGACAGGAGCATTTGTATGGTTTGGATGAATGCCGATAGTTCTGCCATACTCTTCTTCGTCTTTTTTTTACCTGTGGGCGTGAGTGTGTAATACTTTCGCAAGCGGTTTTCAACATGTTCCACTTCTGAGATCAGGATTCCTTCAGACTCCATTTTGTGCAGTAACGGATAGAGGGTTCCCTCTTTGATGATGAGTTCTCCCCTCGTCAGTTCTTTTGCTTTTTGCGTGATCTCATAGCCATACATTTTTCGATGCCCCCGCAACAGGTTGAGGACTATGGATTCCAGACAACCCCTGAAAAGATCATGAGTGCTCATATTTCATTATGCTGGTTCAAATGCAGGTGGATATCATTACATAGATTATCGATGTATCCGGTCCAAAAAAAACCGGTCGCAAGCGATCGGTTTTTTTTTGAACTGGCGAAGGTCTGGGATCACTTGGATTTGGTGACATCGACGATCTTCGCTGCACGTGCTTTCTTCTTCAGTATCTTGATTGTTTTTTCCATGGATTCTTCATCGTTGAATGTACTGCTCACTCCGATGACCCTGCCGTTATGTGACAGAAGATTGAAGAATGTCTTACCATTTCTTCCCTTCTTCCTATCATATTGTTCGTCTGCAGGTGCATTATTCTGCACGGAATTGATCCCGATCTTGCAACCTTGTTTGCTGCCGTATCCCTGACCGGTGAGCATTAATTCTCCAGTTGTTTCAACGAGGCTATATTGGAATGTGCCATTTTTTTGCCTGTCGATGATGAATTTTGTCATTTTGATATTTGATTTGTAAGAGGGTTATCTTGATAAGAGATTAAATTAAATAGCAAATTTAATCTAAAAAAAGGTATAAATAACTTTATATTGTTTCATATTTCTTACTTTGACATTAAAATGACTTTCATCATTCAACATTCGTGTGATTGGATGTGCCTGTTTGGCTTGATATGATCCACATGCAAGTAAAGTGATGCGTTTCGGTGTTCAAATATGAAGGAGTAGCAGTGTCATCCTAACGATATCAGGGTTCTTTTAATTGTATTCATTCTATCTTTTATATTCCAGTATGCAGGGAATATGGTTAGTCCACAGGATGGTACAGGATAGTGAGGAATATTCATTCTTATTTCCTTCCTTGCTTTTATTCTTCATACCATTCAGTAGAAGGTACATATTGACATGTGCATCCGAATGCGGATTTGTTTACATTTTTATTTTGACATGGGTCTGTAAAAGCGGACCATGGCACTCGTTGATTCTGTGCTTTCCAACCTGGCTTCATATCTCACTCCGTTGATGTATGCAATGAGCAAGGATGTATTGGGTGGAATGCGACCGAGATTTTCTGCGACCATAGTGAGTTCGTTCGTGTCTTCAAGGTCTTTTGTAGCGATTTTAAGGGTGTATGGACTGGCTTTAAGAAGAATGTTTTTCTCTATGAGCCGGTTTCCGAGGAAGATGGATATTGAGTCACCATCTATTTCGGCATGGTCATAGAAATTCAGTTCGATGGTGTCACCGGCAAGGGGAATCTCTGTGACGAGTATTTTTTTTCTGACCGTGAACAATTCTGTAATGGTCGGAGGGGTAATTTCTTTGGTTTCCAATGGTTTGTTGATGGGAACCTGTTGCGGTGCAGGTCTGGGTGGATCTTTTCGTGTAGGTAACCGTAGCGTGATGGGTTCTCTTTTTTTAGATTCCGGGGCAGATGGATCGGCCGTTTTGACCGGTTTCGAGGCAGGTCCTGCATCCGGTATCTTGGCAAAGTCTTCCATCCGGTCATCCGACTCATCCGGAAACTCAGGATCGTCTGTTTTGGTCAGATGTACGGGAATGTTTTTTGTCTTTCCCGAACCGGCTGTCACCTCCGCCTCCCCATCGAGTTTCATGATGCCTTCTCCCGGACAATTGAAGTCGGTCGCAAAACCGACGTTCTGTGGAATGGGTGTGTCGGTTCTTCTGCCGGTCTCATCCTCCGCCAGGCCATCCACATGTTGCCAGTACACGCTGCCATCATAAGGATTGAAATATCCCTTCACGGGTATCCGGTAATACTTGTTTCTTCCGGTGTAATAATAGGAAATCCCTGAAAGGCTATCACCATTCCTGACCAGCTTGAGTTCCATCCTGTAGTTGCCGGCAAGCCCGATCCCGGGGAAACTGATCCTACCCTGCCAGCTTCCTGTCACCGGCTGAGCGACCGATCCTGTGAGCATGAGCATAAAAGAGGATAGTGCTATGATGATTGATTTTACTTGCATTGATATAAGATAAGTCAGCTAAAAATAATGCAACTCCATGCGCTCACCAACCCTAAGGATTTTTTTAACGGTAGTTCGATGTTTTTTAACAAACCGCTTTGGGTACATTTTCATGTCTCTTTTCCCGTTCATAAGGGTTTAAATGGCTCCTTATGAGCATGATTCAGGGGCTCTGGACAAGGCTGAATTCAAGCGAGGTTTATTGTATTAATTTCATGTGATGTTACAATCCCATCCACTCGTTCCAGCATTGAAACGTCATCGTGAAAGTTTCCATCCCGTTCTGATCATCGATCCGGTAAAGGATAGGATGACACCCCTGGACCTGTCCTGTGAAAACCCGCATCTCACACCCGATATCTACGGGGATATTGAAAAATTCACATCATTCATCGAGATGAATCTTCGGGTCACAGGATCTGAATTTTTGTTTGGAGGTTACTGTGAGCCTCGTGATATTTACGCTGTCTGTAGCGATTTTGATGCTGGTCATTCGGGAGACGAACCACGCAGGATCCACGTGGGGCTTGATATTTGGGGCAAAGCTGGGACAGCTGTACATGCTCCCATCGGAGGTGTCCTGCACTCGTTGAAGATGAACGATTCAAATGGCGACTATGGGTCAACGTTAGTATTACAACATCAGTTGGATGGTATCGTGTTCCACACATTGTACGGTCATATGAGTGCATCCGACCTGGTACTTCAGGAAGGGTCATATATCATGCAGGGACAGAAATTCGCACATTTCGGAAAGCCCCATGAGAACGGGAATTGGCCACCTCATCTTCATTTTCAGATCGTCATCGACATGGAGTTGAAAGAAGGGGATTATCCGGGAGTTTGTCGCTTGTCCGAGCTTGATAAATACGTGTTCAACTGCCCCGATCCTGAACCATTTTTTCAGATTATCCCTTATTTGCATGTGTAAAAGTTTTATGCAACTCGGAACTTGTAAATATGGTAACACCTTACTTTTGTCCTGATCGGTTCAGACATGACGACATACTGCATGTTGAACTGTATTCATATTCATATCTTTTTGAATGACCAACCTCCGTCCCTCACATTTTGTGAATATTTCACTTTAATAAAAATCAACATTTATGTCAATGAACCTTCTTGAATCAGTCACTGGACTGCTGACGCCCGACCTCATTGGGAAGGCTGCCTCTATGCTTGGAGAAAGCGAATCCGGCATCACAAAAGCGGTTAGTGCCATTGGACCGGCTGTATTGCAAAGTGTGCTCAGCAATGCTTCAAAGGACAATGGTGCAGGGATCTTTGATATGGCTAAGCAGGCTGCCGGAAGCGGTATCCTCGACAATCTCGGAGGACTTTTCGGCAATGGTGGTAACAGTGCCATGATGAATCTAGGAACTTCACTGCTATCCGGGTTGTTCGGTAACAAGACCAATGGCATAGCCAACCTCGTTGCAAGTTTCGCAGGTATCAAATCATCTTCGAGCAACTCTCTTTTGAGTGCCGTTGCTCCGATGGCACTTGGCCTCATAGGAAAGCAAGTCATTGGCAACAATCTTTCTGCTGCTGGACTGCTCAGTTGGCTCACTGGCCAGAAGGACAGCATCAACAAGGCAATTCCTTCAGGTTTCAACCTATCAAGCGTGTTGGGTGGCGATTTCGGTAAAGTGACGGAGTCTGCCCGTGCAGCTTTCCGTGAGCCGGTGGTGGTTCCTCCTACTGGAGGTCTTCCAAAGTGGTTGCTTCCTTTGTTGTTACTTGCTTTGGCTGCACTCGCCCTTTGGTATTTCCTTAAAGGATGCAACAACACAGATGGTGTCGCTGCTAAAATTGACAGTGTGAAGACGGAAGTTACATCCGCCATGGACACTGCGGTGACAAAGACCATCGAGACGGTCAAAGAGGCGTTCAAGGTCAGTCTGCCGGGTGGTTTGACGATCGACGCACTGAAAGGCGGAGTGGAAGATCAGCTGGTCACCTGCCTGAATGATGTGAATTGTAAGGCAGGCAAGGAACTTTGGTTTGATTTTGACAATATCAATTTCGAGACCGGTAGTGCCAAGATCACTGCAGAAAGCCAGGTGCAGGTGAACAATATCGCTGCGATCCTAAAAGCATTCCCTGCCGTGAAGATCAAGATCGGTGGTTACACGGACAAGGTCGGTAATGAGGTGAGCAACAAGAAGCTCAGTTTGGACAGGGCAGCTGCAGTGACAGATGCGATCAAGGCCGCCGGTGCCAATGCGGCACAGCTGCTTTCACCGGAGGGCTATGGTTCTGATTTTGCCAAAGAGGCTGCGGATGCTTCTGACGAAGCGCGGAAAAAAGACAGGCGCATCGCAGTGAGTGTCCGTGAAAAATAATGTTGTTTTGTTTTATTGGACACAAGCCCCTCGCATCTGCGGGGGGCTTTTTTTATCCGGTAAAAAAATTCCTGTACCATCGCCCTTCGCTTTAATTTTACATCATGGCCAATACAAATCTCAATCCGGAAAAGGCGAATATGAATCGCACAGAATCCGAGTTCGAGAACACCATCCGACCCGGCAGCATGGATGAATTCTCCGGCCAGCCGACGATCATTGAAAATCTAAGGATCTTCATCAAGGCGGCCCGCATGCGCGGGGAGGCATTGGATCACGTGCTCTTTCACGGACCGCCCGGCCTCGGGAAGACAACACTTTCGAGGATCGTTGCCAATGAATTGGGGGTGCAGATCCGTGAGACTTCTGGTCCGGTGATCGAGAAGCCCGCTGATCTGGCTGGTCTCTTGACCGGTTTGCAGCCGCATGACGTGCT
>JBIKIB010000251.1:0-5734 GCA_044361845.1 Chitinophagaceae bacterium
GACAGGACCTTCGAGCTGCCCCGCACACAGCTTGGAGTGGAATACGGGAATGTCAACAGCATGAACAATGACACCCGTTTTTTCCTGAACCAGGGTTTCCAGATGCCGGTCGTCTACAAACGCAATCGCTCCTACTTCGAGGCAGGACTCGCCGCCAACAGATCGCTCACCGCCTTGAAGGAGAATGAACTTATTTGGGAACTGACACAACAATACCATGCACTCCTCGGCCTTGTCGAACGGGATGAACTGCTGAAACAACTCGACTCGGTCTACAGCCGCTATGCCGCCGCAGCAACTAAACGAATGTTGACGGGGGAGACAGGCAGCCTGGAGAAAACCACAGCAGATGCCTTCCTCGGTCAACTGAGGCTGCAGCGCACACAACTGCGGTCAGATTTCGCAGCTACACAGGAACGACTGGCAGCCCTGCTGAATAGTGAGGAAAGATGGTTCCCCGCAGAGCCAGCGGAGAAGGTCCTGTCGTTCAACATAACGGATACATCGAAGCTTGCAACCAATCCGATCATACGCTACAGGGATGAACAGGGAAAGATCATCAGGGCACAGACGGAGATCGATAAATCACGACTCAGTCCCGAACTATCCCTGGGGTATGGGAATCTGTCACTGGTAGGGTGGCAGTCGCCTGATGGGGTGAGCCAGAAATTCTACGGATCCGGTGACCGGTTCAGCGTCTACCAATTCTCCATGGGCATCCCCCTTTTCAATGGTGCTGCCAGGTCGCGCATCAAAGCCGGAGAAAGATCCGCAGAAGTGAACAGGCTTGAGAAAGAAAGCATGCTGCGGACCCTGAAAGGCCGCTACATGGTACTGCAACAGATATACCAAAAACACATGGCCGCCGTCGATTACTATGCTTCTCAGGGCAGGGTACTGTCTGAACAGATCCTCCTGAATGCATCCAAAAGCCTTTCTGCAGGTGAGATATCCTACATGGAATGGACAGTACTGATGAACCAGTCGGTACAAATAAAATTGTCATACCTCGATGCGCTGCAGGCCATGCGGGACACGGAAGCCGAAATACATTACTTAACCGGAAATCAGTAACGATGAGATACCAATTGATAGCATTGATCACAATATTTTTTCTGGCATCCTGCAAGGGCGTTGAAACAAAAGAATCACTGACGGAAAAGATCCCCGCTGACGACAGGGTATCCCTCACAGACAAGCAAATTGAAAATGGCAGCATCGCTGTAGGGGAAATATCCACCCGAAAGATCCGGACGACCATCACCGTGAATGGTGTGGTGGATGTGCCCCCGCAGAACATGATATCCGTCAGCTTCCCGATGGGTGGATACCTCCGGTACACCAAGCTCATGCCGGGCATGCATGTCAGCAAGGGTGAAGTCATTGCGGAGATGGAAGACCAGGCCATCGTTCAGCTGCAGCAGGATTACCTGGTGACACAGGCGAAACTCACCTATCTGGAAAAGGAATACGAACGACAGAAAGAACTGAATGAGGATAAAGTCAATTCCGACAAAACCTTTCAGCTGACGACCGCTGATTATACCAGCCAACGCATCATGCTCAACGGATATGCAGAGAAGCTGCGCCTCATCGGGGTCACACCGGATCGGCTCACAGCGGCGAACATCTCCAGAAGGGTATCCGTTCGTTCACCCATCAACGGTTTTGTATCGAAAGTGAATGTCAATACCGGCAAATACCTGCAACCATCCGATGTGCTTTTTGAACTCATCAATCCGGATGATATCCACGCAGCTTTATCGATCTTTGAAAAAGACCTGTCGAAAGTATCTGTCGGGCAAAAGGTGAGGATCTCATTCGTCGATGAACCGGAAAAAGAATATGATGGAGAAGTGATCCTGCTCAACCGAAACGTCGACGAGGATAGACTGGCGATCGCACATTGTCATTTTCTGACTCAACCGAAACAACTGCTGCCCGGCATGTTCCTGAATGCACGCATCAGCGTGAGTGAGGCAAATGTACCTGTTGTACCGGAAGGTGCTCTGGTGCGTTTCAATAACCGCGAATTCGTTTTCACAGAATCGGGTAAAGGAACATTCCACATGCAGGAAGTGACATCCGGAGCTCGTGAGGATGGTATGATCGAAATACGGGAAGGGCGGGATTCCCTCTTCGGGAAAAAAATCGTTACATCGAACGCTTACTCGGTCTTGGGCGCTCTGAAGAACACAGCGGAAGAATGAGTATAATGGTGGCGGTCATGGATGCCTGAATGATGCACAGGGCATCTCGATTTCATGCATCTATTGTCATCCTGCCTTACCAGTCAATAACGATGTGCAGATTTTATTTTTCAAAATAGGCCACACTCGCACCGACCCATTCTTTGTCTTTGTTGTACCGGACTCCGATCATCTTTCCTTTACTGAGCCTTGCGAGGTTCGTGGCAAGGGTGGGGCGGGGCTTTCCGGCCTCCCATAGATACATCATCCGGATCTCCACCTTGGCTGCTGTGTCGGGCGTCTTGATGATATCCGCATACCTGACCTTGCGTTGCAATATCCAGTGCTCCGGGTCTTTAACGGCATCTATGTCCGCCAGGGTGACATCGATCACCACCCCCTGCCCGGCAAAGGAGAACAATGGCTTCAAAACGAATTGTCCAAGGTCGTCAGGAAGTTGTTTGACCTCGTTCAGGAAATAGGTCTCAGGTACAAAAGGATGGCGGATGTACGGAAGCGTGTATTTACTGATCCGGTAGAACCAGTTCGGATGTGTGACCCATTCAATGTCCCAGTCGAGCCGTATGTCGGGTACATCCCCAAGTGTTTCTTTTTGTGCATGCAGCTCATCAAAGATCACCCTGTTGTATATCCGTTTGACAAGGATCTTCTTCCCGTCCTTCATGTAGAAAAGATTCCTTCCCTCGGATGTCAGTTCCGTCAGGCATACGATGTCGATGCCGAGGTAGGTGCTCGTGCAGTAAAAGTCAATGCGGGTCTTTTGCTGATGTGGCCTGATCTCAAGGATGATCACCTGCTCGGGGGCACAATCACCGATGATGACATCACGAAGGATCCCCAGATAGCTTTCCTTCGTCATGCCGTTGAAATAATTCGAATAGTTCGCAGGAATGTCGAAATGTCGCTCCAGCGTCTCGGGGTAATAGGCCTGAAAACCATACAGCGTCGGGAAACCCTGCATCTCGATGAGCCGTGGCTCGATGGCACCATCACCGCCCTGGCAGATGCCGAAGTCGAATGTCAGAAAATGAGGGTACCCGTTATCGTTAGGTACCTCGTCGGCTGGCGGGATCGAGGCCTGGCTATGCGACCTGAAATCAGGGTCGAGGATCATATCGATGATGTGTTCGCATGCCTCCCTGATCTGTCGGCCGAAACCGGCAGGGATGAATACGGGTGTTTCCGAAATACGGAAGTCGATCGCACCCGGGTATCCGCCGTTCAGGTCATGCAGGAAAGCCTGATATTTTTCCTGGCTGAATGCACTGTTGTATGATTGCCTGAGATCTGGGACCATCCGTGACGATTGAGGTTTGAAAGTACTGAAAATTTCAAGAGGATGATCGGCCTAATGGGACCTGAACGCATTCTTGAGCGGCAGGGATCATATCGATTCAACCGGAAGAAAGCGCTCCACAGCTTCATTCAGAAAATTCGGGAGGATATGCGAATAGGTCCACAGGATCTTGTCGGGGTCGTTGAGGTGGTCGATCATAGACTGCCATTTTTCCAGACCATGGCTGTCGATGACGGTTTTCTTTTTCTCCTCTGTCTGAAGATACATGCTCATTCCGATGGCATCGGCTTCCGGATGGAATTGTGTGCCGATCATATGCTCCGTGAACCGTATGGCCATGATGGCCCGCTCCAGAGGAACATGTGGCCGGTCTTTTTCTATGCACAGGATCTTGCCTCCCATCTCCCGAAGGCGGTTATGGTGTGGTTGAACGACCTGGTAGTCACGGCTATCGACAGCATAGAATGGATCGTTCAACCCTTCAAATACCGATTCATCACTGCCCTCATGGAGCATATGCATGGGGAATACACCGAATGAAGTGGACTTCCGTTTTGTGACCTTTCCGATCCTGTAATGCCTGCAGATCAACTGGAAGGAATGGCAGATGAAAAAGACTTTTTTCTTGATGATATTCGCCGGATCGTTATTCCATTTTTCAATATGGTGAAGCCAATGGAAATAGTGCTTTTCCCACTCACTGCCCTCGCTTTCCAACGGACTCCCAGGCCCGCCGCTGGAAATATAGATGTCATGATCCATGCCGGGGGTCTCATTCCTCAAACGAACGTCGAATTCATCCCATTCCATATCCAGCGCATTTGCTTCGCCGTATTGGTTGATGATCTCACGTATGCAGCGCATGCCCTGATTCGGCACACCTTCGTAGAGGTCGAGTATAGCGACCCTTATACTTTTAATTCCGGGCATGTTCACCTTGCAAAAATAACCATTCGGATGAAAATTGAAAGGCAGGCATCATATCGATTGCGGTAAGCCACTTTCTCTGCCGGGATCTATAAGTCTGAAAGGAACGAATCCCTAATGTAATCGGTGACGCTGACAAGGTCCTGGTGCTGTTCATAGACCGCCAGTTGCCTGTCTGCTCCGGTACCTTTTTCCAGGATCTTCAGCACGTTGCCCAGTGCCTTGCGGCAACCGAGTTCGTCCACCACGTCATCCACAAAATCCAGCAACTCCAGGATCAGCACTCGGGTGTCTTTTTCCTCCTCGATGCCGAAATCTATGAGCCGGCCATCGATGCCATACCGGGAGGATCGCCATTTATTTTCATTGACAAGCGCACGCGGATAGATGATGAAGTTCAGGTTCTGCATCCTCAGCTTGTAGAGTTTGGCACAGATGCATTGGAAAAGTGCAGCAATACCGATCGTTTCATCAACGGTCATGGGAACGTCGCATATCCTGAATTCCACTGTGCCAAAGAAGGGATGCACCCTCAGATCCCACCAGATCTTCTTGGCATTGTCGATGCACTTGGTTTTGATCAGCAGGTTCACATAGTTTTCATATGCGCTGTAACTATCAAAATAATCGGGTATGCCTGTCCTGGGAAACTTGTCAAATACCTTCGTTCGGAAAGATTTAAATCCCGTCAGCCGGCCCTCCCAGAAAGGAGAATTCGTACTGAGCGCATATACGTGAGGCAAGAAATACCGCGCACTATTGGCTATGTGTATCGCCATTTCCCTTGAAGGCATGCCCACATGCACGTGTAAACCGAAGATCAGGTTACTGCGGGCAGCTTCCTGCATCTCGTTCACGATCTCCTGGTACCGGGCGTGTTCGTTGATCAGCTGGCTCTGCCAGTGACTGAAGGGATGCGTCCCGGCAGCACCCATCCTGAACCCAAGTCCGTCCGCGATCGTCGAGATGGTCTGTCGCAGCGCCCGTACATCCTGCTCCGCTTCCGAGATGTCCTGGCAGATGTCAGTGCCGACTTCCACCACGGCCTGGTGCATCTCGGCTTTTACCTTGTCCTTGATGATCTTCTGGCCCTCGATGACGATCCGCTGCTCGTGACTCCTGAGTTCCCTGCTTTCGGGATCGGTCACCATGTACTCCTCCTCGACACCTAATGTGAAATGTTTGTAGCTGATATTTCCCATGGTAGCTCGCTGGTTAAAGTGTTTCTTCGATCAGTGGTACACCACTGGCACTTCTCTTGACGTAATCCCCCCATGTGAGGTTGTCCCTGTCTTCCACT
>JBIKIB010000252.1:0-5713 GCA_044361845.1 Chitinophagaceae bacterium
AAGGTCGTCACCACTCCGGTCGAAAGCACAACCTTGGATATGCGATGAAGCCCTCCATCCGCGACATAGAGATTTCCGTTGCCGTCATGTATGACACAGGAGGGCGCGTTAAAATCTTGTGACCCCGAAAGGCTGGACACCTGCAAGGCCGTCGGCGAGCCTCCGGCCGAGTTAACCGTCACCGGACTGATGGCTGTACCTGCCACGTAGTCATATGAAGAGGACGGATAGCTGAAAGAAATCCCAAAAGGACGCCCCGACACCCAGTTGGACACAGACCCCGTGCGGGCGAAGTTTTCCAGTGCGCCATCCAATCCCGTCACCGAACTGCTGTTGGTCAGGGTCGTGACAGAGGTGTTCGAACCGCCTGCCGTACCCTGGTTGAACCGGTAGTAGGCGTATAGGTCCGCCTCGGAACCGGCCAGATGATTGGTCAGGTTGGCTGTCAACTCCGAGGCCGTAAGTGCTTTCTTCCAAATGCGGACCTCATCGATCGTACCGGCAAATGCATAATTCAGATCAAATGAATTATTCCGGAACAGCATACCGATGGCCATCCGGTTTATCGTTATCGCATTTGTCAAATCGGTTTTGGAAGCATTCTCCACGCCGTTGATGAACAACTTTATCGTATTCGTACTGCGGGTCACGGCCACGTGCACCCATTCGCCGACAACGATACTGGTGGAGCTTTCTATATATTGCCATGCTGACCCGTTCCAATACCCGGCCTGCAACTTGCCTGCCTCGACCCTGAACTCGAATACCTGTTGATTGGAGGTATGCCCAAAAGTCACTATATCGTTTGAATTGGCGATAACGGAGGGCTTGATCCAGGCCTCCACGGTGAACAGACCGTTAACATTGGTCTGGATCTCGCTTATGTCCTTTGAAAAACTCACGCGGTCGTCGACGTTGTCAAAATTCAAAGCGTTTGTGACCTGCGCTTCAGAAAAAAAATGCAACATCGCTAATACCAGGGTAGCCAGCAAACGCATCATGTTGCTCATTGAAATGTTCATACTCATTATCATAATGTTTTACATAAAAAACAACCTTGACCATAGTTCAAAACCCTATAAATCATACGATTACTTATAAAATTTACCCCGGAAAACACCACGCAAGAGAAACGGCGGGACTATCCTCACGCTCATACCGTCCTTTGCCACCCTGTCACATAGCGTATCTTGGACCAAATGGGACGGACTCCTTGAAATAGACCATAAAGACCTTATTTGATCAATACTTCTAAAAAAAACAGACAGCGTTGCGGAGACCGGGGTATAGAAGACAATCTGGAACCGGTTTACCATTTGTGCGTTTTGAGGCAGGCGTTTGTTCATTTTGGGTCTCTTGAAGCTTTTACGGAAATCTGATCCCGTGTTACTTTTTCGAGCAGGAAATGTCCATTGGGCTGATCCTGAAATGTCAATTCATTGCAGGGAAATGCCAACCCGAATATTGATGAGCAACGAAAAAAAGCAAGTGCACAAAAGAACAGGATGCGCCATTTATGGCAAATTCAGAGATGTCCAGAATTCCGCCGAAAAGCTTAAAAAAGCAACTAAAATACTGAGGATCAGTGTCGTAATTTTTGACAAACTGGTTTTGATAGGGTCATGAAAATGATCTTTGGCGAAGCATAACGGCCGTATTTCCCATAAAAAAAGGATGCCATTTCACGGGGCATCCTCAAAAACAAAGTGACATTGTTAAAAAAACAGGCTTTATCCGATTCGATTGGTCAGGCAATGTGTTGTAGGATATTCTTTCGATAATACCCCGGCTTCACACCTGTGAATTGTTCAAATGCGGCATAAAAAGATTGGCGGCTACCAAATCCCGATTGGGTGGCGATGGTTTCCAGTTTCAGGTTATCACTGGCCGCATCATCGATCAACCTTCTGGCTTCCCGCACCCTGAACTGATTGGTGAAGACGTTGAAATTCATATTTTTCTCTGTCTTGAAGGCCATACTCAAATCCTTGTGCGTGCAATTCAGGGAAGCCGCCACGTCTTCCACCTTTAATTTTGGATTCAAATAGGGTTTTTCCTGCTCGAAATAGGCTCTCAGGCGATGAGACAGCATATCATTATTGACGTTGTCGTCAGGCAATGCCCGCGGCGGATTTTCCGACATGGGATGCACTTGCTCATTTTCCTGTTTTCTGAGCAATCTTTCTTCCTTGTACCGATCCATCAACACATTATATGCCAGCCCCCGCTCCTTATACAACCAGTTGCTCTTTTTCAGCAATAAGAACAAAGCGATCACGCCGGCAACTAAAATGAAAAGGGCAATGTTCCGGATGGATGCGGTTTTCTTCAGGTAGGCATTCTCCAGTTCTTTTTTTTCCGTCTGGTACTTCTTCTCCAAATCATGCACCGCGACCTGCTTTTCCGTGGCAAACAGGCTATCCTTTTTGCGCTGCAACACTTTTGTATTGACAAAGGCATTTTTAAAATCACCCATTGCTTCATAACAATCCATCAACTCCGTCTGAGATCTCAGGGAAGATTCTTTTAAGCCAATGGCTTCAAAGGTCACTATCGCCTTCCGATATCTTTCCAGCGCCTCGGGATATCTTTTGGAAAGGAAATACACCCCACCGAGGCCGTTATTGACCACAGCGACACCCTCCATGAAATTTGTCTCCTCGCAACCGCGCTCGATCTCCATCATGATGGATGCGGCCTTGTCAACATCCTTTTTATCCACATATAGATTGGCCATGTTGAACTTGATCTTCATGGCCAGTGCACTATTCTTCGCATGAAGCAACGCCAATGCCTTCTCATATATCGCCATCGCTGAATCGGGTGATTGCTGCCGGTAATTGATGCCTATATTCATCAACGTAGACACCTGATCGAGCGTATCGTTTCTTTCTTGAGCGATCTTGTACGACTTGGCATAGTATAGCGTGGATTCCTCCATACTTCCAATACCGGCATAGTTATTCCCCATATTGGTATACACTTTCCCCAAGGCTTTCAGGCTGTCAAGCTTCTCAAAAACCTGATATGCTGTCAGGAAATTTTTTTGAGCACGGACAAAATCCCCCTCACTGCTCCATAACATGCCCTGCAAGGCGGTTATGATGGCAGCTTCATACGGCATATCTTTTTGGGTGAAGGTGAAAATGGCACCGGGCATGTATTTCTCCGCCTTTTTGATGTATTTCGGATCTATGCCGCCATATAGGCTGATCAAGGTTTTTGCCATGGCCAATGAATCCGGGATCATCGAAGCCACCTCTCGGATCCGTTGTCCGGAGATGTAAAAGGAGTCCATCAGCCTGAGTTTTAAAAATGCCTGTTGCTTCAATTCCAGCAATAGAAGCAAGTTGGGATCCTTGATGTTTTTTTCGTCTACCTTCCTCAGCAGGCTATCAATGAACAACAACGAACTATCAGGATGGATATCGATCTGTTGCCGGGCTTTTTCCAACAACTCCTTCTGCACATTTGATAATCGCCCCTTTAAGTTTACGTTGGTACAAAAGGAAAATACCAGTACGCAAGCAAATAAACAAACGAGGAGGAAACGATTAAGCATATGGTCAGTTTGATATGGGAGATGAATGTAACCAGATTTTCACAAGCAAATTAAACTTGATGATATCCTGAACAACACCCAACGGAAGGAATGAGCAAAAACAAGGGTCACTCGTTTTACTGGTGAAGGAGACTGTAAAATATTTTGTGTAAATGTTTTCATCCCGCTTTTTAAGAGAGACCAATAGGTATTGAAAATGGTCAGCAACTGCCGGAGGATGCAGTGCGGTGCTGGATGGGCATGCTCCTTTGTTTCGCGATGTTCATTGGATGCCGGTTAGCCATTTATCCGAGTTATCGAGAGATGTCATGACTTTTAAAAACAAATCAGCCATCAATCTTTATCATTGCAGACATGCAAGGTAAACCCATCGTTCAAGGAATATTTGTTGATTTCCATCGAAATAAATGGGTGTACATAATATCTTTGTTACGAAACTTAGTGAGCGCTCTCGATATTCACCAACACAAACAATACTCCCCAAAATGATCGATGACCCATTCAACCCCAGACACTTTTTTCATTAAATCATCATTAGCAATCTGACATAATAAAGCTATCTCGATGAATCTCTCCAGCTCGATTTAATCCTCCCCAGTGATCATAAATTTACTGTGTCTCATTTGTGCCTTTGTAGGCTTTTTGACCTTGACAAGCATCTTTATCAATAAGGAGTTCAGATCCTCCGGCTTTATCAACAAGTATATCATCATTGTTTTCATCTTATCCAGCTCCAGATTTTTCTTAAACGGGATACAGCCATTTATCCTTGACCCTAACCTCAGGTTCGCTATCATCAATATCGGCGAATCAGTCTACGTGTTCATTGTCCCCTTGCTTTTTCTGTACTTCCAGAATTTACTATATGAAAAAAAATGGAGAAACGATATGCTTCTTCATTTCATGGTCCCCATGATCATTTTAGCGATGAATGTGGTGCGACTCACCATTGCGGATGAACAACAAGGGCCATATATCAAAAAAGCAATGATTGGCATATATATCCCATTTGCATTAGCCTACGCTTTAATTTCCCTTCAAATGCTGAGAAAGCGGTTGAAAGAAATAAAAAGTGACATCGCTGCGATAAAAAAGCAGAACCAGGTCTTGAAAAAATGGAGTATTATTTTGATGTCCCTATTCATTCTGATCGCAGTGAAAATCACCCTTTATGTGATCATTCACCAAATTGATTACAGCATCAAAGACAACAACGAAGTGCTTTGGTCGGGCGCCATACACTGGATGATCATATATGCCACTTTTTTGCTCAATCCTGACATCCTGTATGGGTACAACGCCCTGGGGAAAAAACTCAATGATCAGTCATCACATGGTTTGGCGAAAAGTGATCTATGGATCATGGAATATGATCATGAATCGATCACGAACCAAAAAGATCAAAAACTTTTTGAAAAAATTACACGGGAACTAATTGGCTACATCGATAAGATCGAAAAAATTTCTTTTCACAGCGATTTTTTCCGAAACCCTGACTTGAGCCTGGAAGATCTATCTGAAAAGACAAACATTCCCATGAGCCATCTGTACTTTATTTTCAAATATCATTCGTCAGTCTCCTTCAGTGATTTCAAAAAAATTGTCCGGATACAGGATTCCATAAAGGTTTTACGTTCCGGTTATTTAAAAAACAACACCATTGAAGCACTGGCTTTGAAGGTGGGATTTTCTTCATATACTCCTTTTTACATCAGTTTCAAAAATATCACCAGTCTGACACCAATGGAATATTATAAATCCATCACATGAAATAATAGTCTGCTGAAACCACTTTTTTACAAAGTGCTTTGCGTTCATGCAAAAGATACTCCATGAACATGCATCATCTCAAAAGGCATACAGCATATGAAATGAACTGATGAAAGATCAGCATTTTGAGATCTGTATATACCGGTTGAAAAGTGTACCATCAGTTACGGGATAAAACCCGTCGATTTGTGTCACAACAAATGGGCACAAAATGCTGCAATTGGAAACAAATCACCAGATCATACTGCTTTACTACCGGCCAATGCAGCATCCGTAAGATCGATCCCAACAAATAGCCGAAGAGCCGTGAACGAAAATGGAAAGAAGCAGCATGACCGATCATAAAAAAATACCTTGCCAGTGAGTTCATACACACGGGCA
>JBIKIB010000027.1:0-18218 GCA_044361845.1 Chitinophagaceae bacterium
CAGCAGCGGAAGCCGGAATCCATCTCCTTCCGACCCGACCATGGGCATCAGATGCTTGACGACCTCGACAAGGTGACGAACCCCGGCTATTCCTGCATCGGCAGGTTGAGGGGCCTCGCAGAACTGAGGGGCCTTGAACTCGGCATCCGCATGGCGAACGGCTGGGGGTGAAGCGTGAATCGGGAGATCCGGGCGGATATGAATGAACCGGTCAGAGGCTGAATGCTTCGATGGTCAGAGGCGAACTGACGGTCATGCATAACCGATGCATGACCGTGCTGATCCCCGCGCCGACTGTCCCCGATTGGGTCCGCACGATCCTGCATCGGGTCGGGTTGCAGGATCACTTCAAATGCAGGTCCAGCAATTCCTTATCATCCGCCAGTGCCAGGGTAGGCAGTCCTGACGGGATGAGATCTGCGACATGCCGGGATAATTTTTCTGCAAGTTTTTTTGTGACGGATGGATGCTTTTCGGCAAGGTTGATATGCTCCCCTTCAGGCGTCCTCATATCGAATAGGTAGTATTTATCAGGGGCGGTGAAGATGAGTTTCCAGTCTCCGGAACGTATCGCAGCCTGGCTTCTGAACCGCCAAAACAGGTCCGGATGAGGTTGCCCCTTTTCTACTCCCGTCAGGAAAGGGAGAAGATTTCTGCCATCGAGTTTCCAGCTTTGATCCATGCGTCCACCCCCTGCCGCCACTGCAGTCGGCAGGATGTCAAGGGAGATCACTGGATCCTTGAATACACTGCCCGGCTTGATCCGATCGGGCCATGAAAGGATGAATGGAAGGCGTATGCCGCCATCTGTCAACATGCCCTTTTCACCAACGTAAGGTTGATTCAAAGAACCATCCCACATGCCTTCTTTCAGGGGGGCACCATTGTCACTGGTGAAGATGATGAGTGTATTCCGGTCGAGGTCGAGCGTTTGCAGCAAAAGGCGGATGCGTCCAACCCCTTCATCGACAGACTTGATCATGGACAGCCCTTTTAAACGGATGCTGTCGGAAATATCTCTGAATGAAGAAGCGTATGCTTTTGGCGCTTCCAATGGAACATGTGGGGCGAAATATCCGAGATAGAGGAAGAAGGGATTATCCTTGTTTTTCCGGATGAAGGCAAGTGCTGCTTTTGTCTGCACGTCAATCCGATACCCGTTGTTATTGACCAGAACCGGAGGATCTTTGAAGTCATTCCCATCAAGATCAAAAGAAGCGGCATAATTGCGCATAGCGCCACAGAAATATTGGCTGAAGCCTCTTTTCCCGGGAAGGTTTCTATTCGTAATGCGGACACCGTCCCCCCACAGGATTTCATTAGCGGGAATTTTTTTTTGGTCTGCATTATTTTCGGCCCCCGAAGCGACATGCCATTTGCCAACGAGTCCCGTGACATACCCGATCGATTGCATCCGATCGCCGATTGTCGACTCTGAGATCGGCAATGGACCATCGTCATTTGATTCCATACCGAACCTGTTAGGATATCTTCCTGTGAGAAGTCCCGCCCTGGAAGGTACGCAGACCGGGGCGCAGGCATATCCTGCGGAAAAACGCACACCCGACATGGCAAGGCTGTCAAGTGATGGCGTTTTCACATCCATTCGGACGCCATGACAGCCGAGGTCGGCCCAACCCATATCGTCTACCACGATAACAATGACATTGGGTTTTGACTGGGCTTGGGATGAATATGATTGACAAAAATACGCCAGCCATAATAAGACACAATTTCTTACTTGCATCGGGAGGATCATTAAGGAATTTTTAAGGTTGTCGGAAATGTCGGTATCGTATTGTGGAGTTGCGGACTACCCGGAGAGAATGCTTTTCGGATCGCCTCCAGGTAAATGAATCCCTCGCTCACGGTCGGGAAGATGTGATGCCCTTCGGCATATTCGTTCCAGTTGTCGAGCATCAGCATCCCTTGCAGTAATGGCTCGGGAAGTGCATTCCCTTCAGCATACTTTCGGATGCGCATCAACAGTGTATAATAGTCTTCCTTCGAGAGTCTCCAGCTTCCCTTATAGTAGGCATTGCCCCATGGAGCTGAGTCCCAGCCAACAGAGGCGGTAGGGATGGATGGGAGACCTGTGACATTCGAGAGGCTATGCCAGGCTGATTCCTGCAATCGAATGATGCTGTCCGCTGAAGGGATGCCTTTTTGCATACCGGGAGTAAAACTCGGCCAATGGTAAGATACGGCATAGTCAAGCCCTATGCCTTTGTATATGGATGACAGATCCTTTTCAGCGGAGCCATGATATTCTCCTAAAAGGATCACTCCTGCAAATCCGGCTTTGCGACATTCGGAACGCAGAAAGGCAATCGCTTTTCGGGCCTGTTCCTCTCCTCCCAAATCTTTGACAAAATTCTCTGGGCGGTAGATGGTGAACACAGGCTTGTTTCCGACAAGATGATAGTTTGGCTGCAGAAAATGTTCCTTTATCCAGTAGGGCACAAGATTGCGCCTGAAGTCTCGAAAATTTTTGATGCCGGCCATGGATGATCCTGTTTCGTGCACATACATGATGGAATACCGGATCATGTCAGCATATCGTGCCTGTTTAAGTCCGGCGGTCCAGTGTCCATAGAGTTCTTTCAACCGCCTCTTCCCTTCATTGTTTTTTTCGCGGTACCAGCATACATTGAAAAGTCGGATTCCATGTTCTACAGCGAATTTGATCTCTGCGTCCACCACGACGGGATCTCCCTCAGCATACCAGCCAAGTATCGGTTTCCGATCCGGATATGCCTTCAATTTGTCCCAATGCGACTGCGGCAGATTAGCATCCCAAAGGGGGCACATGAATGCCACGGCCTGCAACCCCGGGGTCTCAACGGGTACCGGCCTTGGAATTGGATACGAGCTGTCACCCATGCCAGCATTTGCCCGGATGGTGCATGCCAAAAGCATCAAAAGGAGTGAGCATCGAAGCATTGGTATGAACATGAATTTTTCTTCTTTTGTTAGTTATGTACTGATGGGTCGAATCTGCAGGTCAAAGCCAGTCTGTGCCTTATTCACATGTTTTAAAAAAATGCCCGCTGCTGCAGTTCTTCTGAATGCTGATGTCTGCATAGTCTTCGTTCATACATATTCATCATCAGTAGAGTTGTTCCATCCAAACCTGGTGCATATTTACGTTTTAGAACCGATTACCCGCAAGCGGCAAAACCCATATCAGTAAGGCCCTCTTCCCACATCTTCCGGACGGAGATCCTTATGCGGCGTGGTCTTGTCACCGAACACGTTTCGGATGGCATCCAGATCCCGAAAGCCATGGCTGCGTGTCGGCATGATAAAATGGCCTTCCCCGTATTCATTCCAGTTATCCAGCATGATGGTCTTTGAGAGGGAGGCATCCGGATATGTCTTGTTTTTTGCGAATGCCTTTACCGAGCCCAGCAGGTTTTCATATTCTGATGGCGTGAGGCGCCATGTACCTTTGTAGTAGATATTATTCCAGGGCGATGAATCCCATCCGATCGATACGGTGGGAATGGATAAAAGCCTGGTTGCAGTTTCGAGTTTATTCCATGCGGTGATCTGATGGTTCATGATATCCCCGTTTGGCGGTGGCATGGACGTGATGAGTCCGCTGAAGCTGGGCCAGTGATAAGACACTGAATAGTCCAATCCCATGGAAGTGTATTTGGCGGATACGTCTGCATTGACATTCGTGTGATAGGTACCGAAAACAATGAGTCCGCTGAATCCGGCATTGACACAAGCTGATCGGAAATAGTCCAATGCCTCTTTGGCTTTGGTAGTGCTTCCGAAATCCGTGATGAATTGGTCGACATTGAAAATGGTGAGTACGGGTTTATTGCCGATCCTCAGGTAGTTGCTTCTTTTAAAATGCTCATTGATCCAGTAGGGAACCAGGTTGTCCGTCCAGTCGGTCCAGCTGGCCACCCCACCCATCTGTTCCTGATCGACATATAACAGGGAATAATTGAACATATCCGCATATCTCGCCTTTTTCAAGCCCCTTGTCCAATGTCCGTACTCCTCCACGATGGGTGATCTTCCTTCATTGCTCTTCGCACGGTACCAGCAAACATTGAAGAAGCTGATGCCATGCTCCAGCGCGTATTTGATCTCCCAGTCGATGACTTCGGGATTTGCTTCTTCATACCAACCCAGGATGGGCTGTCTGTCTTTAAAATTGAAAAGATTATTCCAGTGTGATGGGGATTTCTCATAGGTCCAGAGCGGACACATGAAGGCCCCGATCCTGTATCCATCGGTAGCGACGGGCACCGGCTTAGGTACGTATTCGGCAGGTGTCACGGGCGTTGGAGCCGGCGATGTTGTTGCCCCCTCCTCTTTTCGGCAAGCATACAAGAAGAAAATCAGCAAACAGATATGGATGAGCGGGTATTGCTTAGCGGATTGATTACAGGAAGGGTTCATATGGGTCATTTTTTTAGAGAGCGGATCCGAATGACCTCACTGGCCGCAAGAAGATAGGCGCCTGCCGCGAAGTTTTCGTTGTTATCTGCATTGAAGTTCCTTCGGGGATCGGCCCCCACGGGTTGTGCCCATCCAAGCCTTCCCTCTTCGTTGATGCATCGGTTCAGTGCCTGCCATGCTCTTCTCACAGCGGGCAGGTAAGCACTTCTTTCAAGCAGTCCGCTATTGATACCATATGCGAAGGCATAGGTGTAGAAGCCCGAACCGCTTGTTTCCCCACCGGGATAAGATTCCGGATCGAGCAAGCTGGAACGCCAAAGTCCGTCTGGCTGTTGCAGGCCAAGTATTCGTTGACACATGCGGGTGTAAAGACCGGAATAGAATCTCCTGTCAGGATGGTCTTTCGGGAGTTCCTTCAAGATTCTGGTCAGCCCTCCAAGCACCCATCCATTGCCCCGCGACCAGAAAATTTTTTGACCATTCTTTTCTTTTGGGTCATCCGGTTTCCCTTTCTGCTTATAATGAAGATCCCGGGAGAAAAGATCATGCGCGGTATCGAAGAGCAGTCGGTGACATTCTTCATACCGGTCCCTTGCATAGCGGATGATGGCCGTATCTTTCATGGTTACGCCGAGTTTGATGAGTGCCGGCGGTTCCATGAAGAGTGCATCACACCACCAGTATTTAATGACTTCCACTCCTTTGAAGGGATAGGTTCTCTGAGGCATTTGTGCGATGGTATCCCGGAAAGGCTTTATAAAACGGGCATCCCCTTTCACCCGGTAGATGTCCATATAAGTCTGAGCCACTGCGATATGGTCTGCTATCCATGGTGCCTCCGCTGGAAGCGACCATTGGTTTTTGTTCCCCCAATCGAGCATGTGCTGCATCAGGCGATCGGATCGTGTCGTCTGCCAGGCAGCGAATATGCCGGCGTAAAGGGCACCATTCGTCCAGTCGTTCGGTGAATATTTAGGATGGGCAATTTGCCATTCCGCCACTTGCAGCATACGCCTGCGTATATCCTTTTTTTTATGGACGTCGATATGGGCCTGCGACCATGCGGAACCGGGTGCCCATATGATGAGTAAAAGGATGACGTGAAATCGCAACAAACCAAGAATTTTAGGCGAGGGTAAATGTCTGACCGGTCATGTGATATACCGGTCAGACATTGAGGGAAGTCATATCAATAGCCCGGATTTTGCACCAGGTTCGTGTTGTTTGTGAGCCAGCCCTGACGGAGGACATGGTAGTAGTAACCCGGCTTGAAAACGGTCGGGTTGGGATAGGCAGCATTCTTGTGCAGGAATTTGTATTTATCATCCCTTAGGTCATAGTACACTTCTATCCTGTTGGGCCTTCCGTTGACACCTCCCTGTGCAATGGGTTTATCGGCAAGTCTCCACCGCTTGAGGTCGTAGTAGCGATGGCCTTCGAACATCAGCTCGATCTTGCGTTCACGCATGATTTTGGGCATATCGATGGATGCATAAGGATTGACGCCGCCGCGATCGCGGATCTTGTTGACGAAAGCTAAGGCTTCAGAGGAGTTGGCCAGCTCAAAGGCGGCCTCGGCAGCATTAAGGTACATCTCACCCAACCGGAATAGAATGGCAGGGGTGGTGGATTCTCCCCAGTTGACTTCGAGGATAGGCCTTGAGAATTTCTTACGGTATATGGGAGAGCCGGTGGTCGCATAGTTGCCGGCACCCCGTATGGGTTTTCCATTTCCTTTGTAATGTACGGTAGCGGGATTGACATCCATGGATCCGGATCTGGTGATCACATAATTATGTGTGAACATGGTATCTCCAGGGAACCAGGGTGTTTGGTCCCAGCGGAAAGCCCCGTGGAAACGCGGTTCGCGTTTCATCCACAATTCGGATTGACTATTGACCACCGCTCCATCGAAGTTGATGATTGGATTAGAGCCATCGATGTTCTCAAAGGAGTTGAGGAATTCTGCGGTTGGGGTGAATGCGTTTTCAAATTTATTCAGAGAGTTGCCGAGGTCGATGCTGCGGTAACGTTTTTCGAAGATGGACTCTGAATTACCTTCTGTGATGAAGAGATTGTAATAGGCATTTGCATAGGATGTCGGGTTACCGGGTACGATGCCCACCCTGTAGAGCGAAAACTTTCCGGTGGCATCGAGTCCGCCATCACTTGTCGGAATGACCGCCTTGGCCGCATCATAGGCGAGTTTGAAATATTTCCCGGCATCTGATGCGGGGATGCCAAGGACACCACCCAGTTGCACCGTACCATATTTGGCAATGGACCCTGCATAGAGTGCAACCCTCGACTTCATGGCAAGCGCTGCCCATTTGGTGAAGCGGAGCGTCTTGACATCCGTTGGAAGATCATTCACGACAGCGTCGATCTCAGAAAGTATGAAATCGTAGATCTTCTGTTCGGCTTCTCTTTTAGCGAAGAGTTCTTCTTTTGGGGCATCGACAGCCTGTGCCGTGGTGATGAGCGGCACACCACCAAAACGCTTGACGAACTCAAAATAAGTATAAGCCCTCATGAATCGCACTTCCGCAAGCCTTTCCTTTTTGATCGTAGGGTCTATGACGGTGGTGTTGATTTTTGCACCATTCTCCAGGAAAGTGTTCATATCCCGGATGATAGCCCAATCCCAATATTCCAGATAGTGTGAGTTAGCGGCAGCGATCACACCGAAGAGCCTCGGATAGATGCCGTGCCAGGTGTGTGGCGTCAGGCCTTCATCACTCACAATGGCTTCAGCGAACATGAGTTCTCCCTGCGTGGGATTGGGGGCATAGGTGAGTGGTAGCTGGATTCGGCTGTAGATATTGGTGACATACGCCTCGAGAAGGCTCGCGTTCTCCCAAACCTGCGTGTCCAAGATCTTGTCGAGTGGCTTCTTGTCGAGGACGTCCTTCTGGCAGGACGCCATGAATACCAGCGTGCCGATCATTAAAAATAAATATGATAATTTTTTCATCTTGCTGCGATTTTACAGTTAGAAATTAAGGTTCACGCCGAAGCTGAATGTCTTCTGTTGCGGATAGTACCTCAGGTCGCCGATCGGTGCTTCCGGATCGAAGTTCTTCATCTCTGTAAGGGTGAAGAGGTTGACGCCGGAAAAATAGAAACGGCAGGTACCGAGACCGGCCCGACGCATCAGCTTTTCAGGCAGTGTATATCCGAACTGCAGATTCTTCAGGCGTACATATGAAGCATCGTGTAACCAGAAGTCGGAAAGGGCACGATTGTTCTGTGCGGCCCCGGGCAGAAACCGCGGGAAGCGTGCATTGGGATTGGCGGGTGTCCATGAGTCGACAGCCACATAGGCATAAGTGTTTCCTTCATATTGCGCAGGCGCCCTCTCTTCGTTGATATGGGTGTCGAAATCGGCGGCACCCTGCAGGAGCATGGAGAAGTCGAACTGCTTCCATCCAAGGGATACATTGAGTCCGAACATGGTCAGGGGTACAGTATTACCGATGATGGTTTCATCATACCTGTCAAGCCTACCGTTGCTGTCAAGATCCATGTACTTGATGTCTCCAGGACGAAGCGTACGGTTGTTGTTATTATCCTGATTCAACGCCCACTTGTCGATCTCCGCCTGGGTTTGGAACAAGCCCACGGCCTTGTATCCGAATATTACATTTCGCCATGAATTAGACACCATGTCGCGTGCTTTGACGGCATTTGACGCCGCGGAGAAATCTCGCTCAGACACATTCTCCCATTTGGCACGGTTCCATGAAACGTTTCCTTCAATGTTATAAGAGAAGTCACGTTTTCTGTCCCGGAAGCCGAGGCGGAGTTCGAAGCCACGATTGCTCGAACTGTTGAGGTTCTCCTGTGGGAATGATGCACCGAAGGTGGTGGGAAGTGCATCAGCCCGGGTACCCAACAGATTATAGCCGTCGCGATAAAAGACATCCAGCTCTCCATATAGACGGTTCTTCATCATGCCGAATTCCAGACCCGCGTTGTATGTTTTGTATTCAGCCCAGGTGCCATAAGGATTGGCGATGCCATTATTACGGATACCGTTCCCGATGGCGTTGTTCAGCACATATCTGCCATTAATGCCGAAGGTCTGCAAGTATTGATAAGGGATACCACCTGCGTCATCACCGGAGATACCAATGGACGCACGCAGCTTCAGGTTGTCGATGAATGGTACATGCTTACGGAAAAATCCCTCCTCGGATACCCGCCATGCCGCCAACACGCCCGGGAAAAAACCCCATCGGTAGTCCCCTGCCCACATGGAGTTACCATCATATCGGAATGTGGCTTCGAGCAGATATTTATTATCATAGGCGTAATTGATCCGGCCTGCATAACTGGCACGCCCATCTTCCTGCTCGGTACCAGAATTATTCTTGTTAAGATCCCCTCCAGCATTCAATATCGGAAGTGCAGTGGACAGATATCCCTCGCGATAAGCATTCACATACTTGAGTCCGTTATCGAGTCCCTCGTACAGAAGCATACCCTTGACATCATGCTTCCCGAATTTCCTGTCGTATTTGAGGAACATCTGACCGGTCAGCCAGGTATCCTGACGCGATTCAACAGACATTGACGTGTTGCCGGAAGGAGTCGTCGCGCGGGTGTATGAATCAGTCTTGAAGTCGTAATTATAGGTCCAGTATTGTTTCGTGAACCGGTCATTGTAATAAAATCCGACCCTGTAGTTCAACCTTCCCTGCAGCGAAAGTCCTTTGATGAACGGCACCCTGTAATCGAAATTGAAAGCCGAGTTGTATTCATTGTAATTCAGCTTCTGGTATCCGCTGAGGTCGGCATTGGATGCATCCACAATACTCCCAACAGGCTTGGTCTTGTCGGGCCAGGTCTTCCATTTGACGGGCTCACCCCAGTATGTGAGCTGCATGATCCAGTCGATGCCGGAGATGGGATAGTATCGACGTTCATTGCGGCCTCCGAGGTCGAGACTCACATCGAGATTCTTGGTGATACGTGCGTCTATATTGGCACGTAGATTATACCGTTTGTAACTCATATCACCGCTGCGCAGCATGCTTGACTGGTCGAGGATGCCACCTGAGATGAAGTATTTGATGTTCTCATTCCCACCCCTCGAACTGATATTATATTGCTGCATGGGCGCAAAGTCCTTGAATGCGGCAGGGAAAGGATCTTCGTCATGGTAGTTGCGAAGGTCTTCATTTTTAAACCTGTCCTTTTCCGCATCGGTCATGTCAGCCAGGGCATTGGGGTCTCCGGATACATGGCGGAAAACCTTCACATCGTATTCTGTATACTTCAGAGGCTGTCCGTTATTGATACGCCCCTGGTTGATCAGAGAGGTGAATTCTCCGGCATTGGCCATACGAGACCAGTTGGTACGGGTCTGCCATGACAATCCTGATGAAAAAGAAACCGTCGGTTTGCCAAGCTTGCCGCGTTTCGTTGTCACAAGGATGACACCATTAGCGGCACGTGCACCGTAGATGGCCGCAGCCCCATCTTTCAAAATGGTGAAACTCTCTATCTCATTGGGATCAAGCTGATTGAACTCCTGCGGAACACCATCCACAATGATCAACGCATTACCAAAGCCACGGATGTTCACGGATGTGTTATCAACGCCAGGCTGGCCGCTGCGCTGCACTGCGACCAGGCCAGGGAGTCTACCTGCCAATGCACTGGAGATATTGGGTACCGGCACATTCGTGAGATCCTTACCGGAGATCGATGCCACGGCACCAGTGACCGAAGCCTTCTTCTGTGTGCCATATGCTACCACCACCACATCGGTTAGGGAAGAACTCTTCGAACTAAGACCGATCTCGATAGCGCTCTTGCCATTGACAGGAAAATCCTGACTCAGGTAGTCAACATAGGAGACCTGTAGTACTGCATCGGGTGAAGGCACGGTAATCCTGAAGTTCCCATTATCATCTGACAAGGCTGAAATTCCAGTACCCTTGACAGCCAACGTCACGCCTTGTAAAGGAGAACCTGTGGATTGATCCACAACACGCCCAACAACTTCGATGGATCCTGTTTGCTGCATCGGAGCGGCAAATGCCGGCCTGGCAGCGAAGATGATCTGGATCGAAACAAAGAGGATGACAACTGGAATGAATGTAAAGATCTGCCTTGGTGACAGTAACCTAGTAGTGCCTGGAAGGCAGTCCCTTACGGAACGAACCAATCCTGTGAGTGATGGAAAAGCAAGCATACGTTTTGGATTTGATTTTGAAATCGATCAATGGCTAATACATCGCAATGACAGGCTAAATTATCATCCTGCTGCAGAAGAGCCTTCCTGTACCCTCATGTATACCGGCCTTTTTCTCGCCATTTCACACGTACTTAGTCAAATATAAAATGCAGATCATGTCCTTAAGAAGGTTGCTCATTTTCACAATATTATCATTATACCTTGCCACCACAGGACGCGCACAGGGCAGGATAAACAGAGGTTCCAGACCAAACCTCGTATTCATCATGAGCGACCAACATTCATATGACATGATCGGATGGCAAGATGGCAGTCAGGCATTAACACCGAATCTTCTGGGGTTGGCGTCAATGGGAATGGTATTCCGCAATGCCGTGGTCAACACACCCCAATGCACACCCTACCGGGGTATCCTGCTCAGCGGTATGCACTCCGTTATGAACGGGGCCATGAATAACGACGTTCGCATGCTTTCAAGTACAGAAACAGGCCATCCGGGTTCTTACTTCGCAGAAGTCCTCGCAAGGAATGGTTACCAAACTGGATACATCGGGAAATGGCATCTCTATGGAGGCGACAGGGCCCGCCCAATACCAGCAGGACCGCATCGATATGGCTTCGACGGATATTTCCTGTCCAATAACTGCACCCTTGAATTCGAAGCCGGGAAAGCTTACTGGTGGGATAGCTCAGGACGCAAACAATTCCACAACGACTGGGAACCCTTTGGTCAGTCTCGCCAGGCGGCAGATTTCATCAGCCGGCAACAAGACACTCCCTTCGCACTATTCATCGCATATCACCCCCCTCATGATTTTGGCGGGAATAAATATAACGCACCGGAAAAATACATGGCGATGTATGATGAACAAAGTCTAAAGCTTCGCGAAAACGTGGTGGATAATACGTCTAACCGCACAAGATACCGCGGACATCTGGCCATGATCAGCGGTATTGATGAGGCGGTAGGAATGGTCGCAGCAGCACTGGAACAGAAAGGTGTGCTGGACAACACGATCATCGTCTTCACCGCTGACCACGGAGACATGCTTTTTTCACACAACTGGCCGAATAATAAAGGCAGACCTGAAAATGAATCCCTTCATGTACCACTCATGATCCGCTGGCCGACAGGCATTCGTCCCGGAACCACAGATATGCTCATCGGTACACTAGACCTCATGCCCACACTACTCGGATTAATGAATATTACGCCGCCTAACACCTGTCAGGGACAAAACCTTAGTAAGCAAATCTCACGGCATCGCAATGGCCGCCAGAAACAAATACCCATCTACAACCATCAGCACAACTGGAGAGGGGTATACACGAAAAGATATACTTACTCCTTCTGTACTGATCCCACCAGGGATCCTGAAAAACCAGCCAATGCGGATACCACATTTTCCCGTTTCATACTCTACGATCGCAAAAAAGACCCTGCAGAAAAAACAAACCGCTTCAACGACCCCGGATACGCCCGCATACAGAGAAAACTGGATGCCCGCACAAGGTCATGGATGATCGATGTAGGAGAGGTCGACATGCCCTATGAAAAAATCTCCCGACTGATACGGTCCCCAACTGATGGGCAACAACGAACCTGGCCAGCAGCGGAGGGAATACTGAGAGGGATCCCGGCTGAAATACTGAAGGGAACTGGACAAAAAGAAGGAACTGACCGATAAGAAATCCGTGCCGATGCACATGACATATATGCATATAAATCCATATCATCAGCACAAGGATTGTTTAAATGATGACCAGAAATAAAAGTAAACAAACCCGCTGCCAACCAACGGATTTACCACCCATATATGACTGATTTACCCCGCAGATCTGTCCGGTGAACATATAGCTTTAGTCGTTGATTTTGTTTTTAACTGTCGGGATTGATATCACAATCCAATAAGACTAACCTTAATCGCAGATAAACCATGAGTAAAAACATAACGAATATCTTCCAGGTACTGACCATTGATGAACAGTCGATCACCCCCAAATACCAGCAGGTGACGAATGCCATTTTCAACGCCATTCGGATGGGATACATCGGGGAGAACTACCTTCTCCCATCGATCAGCGACCTGAGCTTCGAGCTGGAGATATCCAGAGACACGGCAGAGAAAGCATATCGCAACCTCAAACGGCTGGGCATCATCAACTCTGTCCCCGGTAAGGGATATTTCGTGAGCGCGAGGAAGGTCGAAACAATGAAAAGAGTACTGCTCATGTTCAATAAACTCAGTCACCACAAGAAGATCATATATGACTCCTTCGCTTCCACCCTCGGGGAACAAGGCACGATCGACTTTTATATCTACAACAATGACTATAACCTTTTCAAAAAGATCCTTGAGGGAAAACTCGAAGCCTACACTCATTATGTGATCATCCCACATTTCAACGACAATAATATAACACCGGAGGAGGTACTGAACAGCCTGTCGGGGAAGAACCTCATCCTGCTGGACAAGGATCTTGAAGATGTGAAGGGAGATGTTGGGGCAGTATATGAGGATTTCGAAAAGGATATCTACAACGCCCTGGAAGAATCACTGTTGAGGCTAGCGAAATACCATACGCTCAAGATCATCTTCCCGGCGTATACTTATTTCCCGAAAGAGATCCTTCGAGGATTCATCAACTTCTGCGTGAACTTCGCATTCAGCTACAAAGTGGTGGAAGACATATCCAAAGAAAAGATTGGGCCTGGCGAGGTGTTCATCAATCTGATGGAGGATGATCTCGTGATCCTGCTCGAAAAGATCGAGGATCTCTCCCTCAAGCCCGGAAAGGATATCGGCATCATTTCTTACAACGAGACCCCGATGAAGCCATTCATCCTGAACGGTATATCCACCATTTCCACAAATTTCACGGAGATGGGCAGGGTAGCCGCACAAATGATCTGCGACGGAATAATGGACAAGGTGAAAATCGATTTCAAACTCACACTCAGGCCTTCACTTTAATAAGCCTAATGGCTGCAAGAAGCCTCCACATGTCATTACTGTCCCTTTTGAGAAGTTGCTGATGAACGATGTGTCTTGCTATGGAGCATGAAGGACAAGGTTGCCGATAATTCATATCATCTCTATTTTCATTTGGAAAAAACAGCTGTCAAATGAGTAAACGATTATTGATCACAGCATTGATGCTGACTGCAACTGTAATGCACGCATCCGTCACATGCGCACAACAAAAACCAGTCCTTCCATCCGACCGCCTCATCCCGCTGCAGCAAGGCGCATGTCGGATAGAAGGCTATTTAGGTGGTAAGATGGACCTGTGCATCCGGAACGGGATCATGGGACGCGACTTCAACCTGTACCTGAAACCCTTTATCGATCGTAATGATGATCCCAATAAATGGCAGGGTGAGTTCTGGGGAAAATGGTTCACATCCGCCGCACTCGTACACCACTATGCTCCGGTTACCCGGTACCGTGAAATCATCGATGCAGCAGCTGCTGGCCTGGTGAAGACACAGGATGATGCGGGCAAACTCAGTACATATAAAAACGACTTCGGAGACTGGGACATATGGGGAAGAAAATACGCCATCCTAGGTCTGGTTGCGCACTATGATGAAACGGGTGATAAGAAATCCCTGGCAGCTGCGGCACGTTCAGTCGACAACCTCATAGACGTGGCAGGGCCAGGTAAAAGAAAACTCACTGAGACCGGTCTGTCACTCCTGGAAGCATTATCGTCGAGCTCTGTACTGGAGCCTGTGGTATTGGTATATCGACGCACCCGTGAGAAAAAATACCTTGACTTCGCAAAATACATCGTGAAGCTATGGAGCGAACCGAATGCATACAATAGTCGTGGCATGAAACTCATAGAAGATGCCCTTGCAGGCATCGACCCCATTTTCATTTCCGCACCCAAAGGCTATGAACAGATGTCTTGCTATGAAGGACTGTGTGAACTCTACCGCGCCACCGGTGAAAAAAAATACCTTGATGCAGTCATACGATTTGCCAATAAAGTCCGGGAAAAAGAGATCATGATCGTCGGCTCGGGCTCCAGCGGAGAACTATGGTGCGATGGCAAGATGCGGCAGACAGAAATGCTGGAACAGACCATGGAGACCTGCGTGACCGCCACCTGGATGAAGCTCTGCTACCAGTTATTACGGCTCACTGGAGATCCCGTATGGGCAGATGAAATGGAGATCTCCGTATACAACGCACTGCTGGGCGCCATGACTGCAGACGGCAGCTGGTGGGCATACTTTTCACCCCTCACCGGCGAACGGGTACCCAGCCACATGCAGGTGCCAAGCTGCCAGACAAGCTGCTGCGTGGCAAATGGTCCTCGTGGTCTGATGACAGTACCGGCATGGTCGGTCATGTCGGGCGAGAAAGGACCAGTCATCAACCTTTACGAACAGGGCGAATGGTCAGTGCCGGTCTCTGACAAGGAGATGGTCACCATCCGTCAGCAGACAACATATCCGAGGGAGGGTTCTGTTCAGATATCCATCCGGCAGGCGACGATGAATAAATACACCATCAAACTCCGCATCCCTGCATGGAGTCAAAAATTTCAGGTATCCGTGAACGGTACTCCCACCGGAATTCGAAACGGTGGCTGGATGACGATAGAACGCACATGGAAAGATGGGGACCGGATCGACGTGGAAACAGATATGCGGGGACGCGTGATCAAGGCACCGGGAAATCCAAATCAGATGGCCATCATGCGGGGGCCGGTGGTACTATCGATCGACAGCAGGATGGTCAGTGCCGATGACCGGAACCTATGGCTGCTGCACGAGGGATACCAATGGAAATACGACAAGGCCTGGAAGATCGACTACGCACTGCTGAAGCCGGTTTCAGCATTCCCGGATGTGATGTACATCGACCTGAAACCGGTAAAAACTTCAAAAGACATCTGGATGGCTTTTGAAGTGCCCTTCCTCATACGCCCCACACACTTCGTGAAACACGAAAAAACATCCCTGCTCCTATGCGACTATGCTTCCGCAGGAAATAAATATGAATCCACGAACACCTTCCGTGTATGGCTACCACAACCGCTTTATATGCGAACGGCCTATCCGCCGGAAGCATGGAAGTCCCTTTACCAGCGTGAAGAAATAAGACCGGGGATCCCTATGCCCCCGGCTTTGAAAGAATAAATATGAGACATGTTGCGAAGCTCTTGATCTGCACACAGACATGATTCACCATTCTGACGCGATCAACACGGCCTCCGATACATCCTGATATGACTGGCAGTGGATAGGATTGCATAGCGTTTCCTTAAGCGATACCATTAGCCCTGCCCCTATTCTTAAAACCACTTAATAAATGTCGATCACGACATATGAAAAACCTTGTGGCGTTTTTCGGATACCCGTCGCCCTGGCGCTCACATTGCAGCCCCGGGGCGATGGCCGTCCGTCACACTATGCACCTTCCCATCCCAACATGTTTCGCGGAGGACAGACATCTTTCCTGCCGGGTTAGGAACACCGATCAACTCGGAGAAAATACAAACAACCCGGATGGCTTCCGGATCCTTTATGATACCGGTTGTAGACACTACATCATCGATCTTAAGGTATTGGTAACAGTACTTCATGATGCTGTAAAGAAATATCTGCACATTCGGTCATCAAATGACTACTATGCCAGTGTGCAGATAACCAACATGCAATGCTCCAATGAGAAAAAAGTCATGATGCAGATGCAAAAAAAATATCGGATTCAGTAAGTACAGGATGGTTGAATCGATCTAATAAATTCGAGGTTCGGTTCCAATTTGTACATTAGCACTACACAACCAAAATAGAAGCTGCCATGCGCCTATTCCTCAACCGGACCTTTCCGTACTTCCTGTCCCTGACCCTTTGCCTTCAGGTATCCGCGCAGCAGTTGCGCGTCGCATCCGTGTTCGACCACCACATGGTCATACAGAAAGGAACACACGCTCCCGTGTGGGGCCATGCGACGCCCGGCACCGAAGTGATGATAGACTTTGCAGGATACCGCACCGCTGCAAGAACGGATGCGGGCGGGCGTTGGATGGCACGCATGCCGATGCTGGATTACGGTGGACCATACGATATGAAGATCTTCGCACAAGATACTCTCATCCTAAAAGATGTGATGGTCGGGGAAGTATGGCTGGCATCCGGTCAGTCAAATATGGAATGGTCCATGGGAATGGGCATCGGTCAGGATACGGAAAAGGAGATCGCTGCCGCCAGCTATGAAAATATAAGGTACTATGTGGTGCCACGAAAGACTAGCATCGTCCCGCTGGAAGACACGGAAAAGGGAGAATGGCTCCGCGTGACACCACAAACGGCCCGCCACCTGTCTGCCGTGGCCTATTTCTTTGCACGCGAACTCCACCTCGATAAAAAGATTGCCGTGGGCATCATCAGCTCCTCCTGGGGCGCCACCAGCGCACATACCTGGATGAGCAGCGATATGCTCGCCACGCATCCGGACTTCAGGAAACCTGTCCTTGCACTCGACCGGGATCCGAAAAAATGGGAGGCGACCGTTCGCCAGAACCTGGAGAACGACCGCACCCGCGATAGCCTCGCAGCGGCAAGCAATGCGGGTATCAAGGCAGGTGTGATAACACCCGGATATCTTGACAGCGGCTGGAAGCGGATCACCTATCCCCTCAACATGGATAAGGCCAAGAAGACCGGATTCTGGGGCGTCAGCTGGTTCAGGAAAACCTTTGACGCATCTTCGGTTATGCGTGGCCGTAAAGCTTCCTTGCGCATCTTCATGCGCGGACGGGAATCACAGGTCTTCCTCAACGGCAAGCTGATCGGCAAGGTCGATAATGCGGAACAGGAAGTGACATTCGATATCCCCGCCGGACTCCTGAATGAGGGACGGAACACCCTGGCGATAAGGCTCTACCAACACTGGGGCATCGGTCTGATCGGCAACGAACAATCCGATCCTGTCATCGAGCTGGCAGACAAAAAAGCCTCCGTGTCACTCAAAGGCGAATGGCTGTGCAACAACGAGATCGAGCCCGCACTGCCGCAGATGCAGGGCTATTACAACCAGCTCACCGTACAATACAATGCCCGTATCGCTCCGGTCATCCCTTATGGCATCAAGGGCGTGATATGGTACCAGGGCGAATCCAATGCCAGCAGGGCTTATCAATACAGGTCCCTCTTCCCCTTGTTGATGCAGGACTGGCGCATGCGCTGGCAGCAGGGGATCTTCCCGTTCCTGTTCGTTCAACTGGCCAACCACAAAGAAAAAAAGACCGCCCCCACGGATGATGTCGTCGCCGAACTCCGGGAAGCCCAGACGCTGACACTCGCACAACCCGCCACAGGAATGGCCTGTGCCATCGACATCGGAGATGCACTCGACATCCACCCGCGTAATAAACTCGACGTCGGGAAAAGACTCTATCTCTCCGCAAGGAAAGTCGCATATGGAGAAAACATCGTTCATGCCGGACCCATGTACGAATCCCATCGCGTGGAAGGCGACAAGATCCGCATCCAATTCTCCTCTGTGGGCAGCGGACTGGTGCTGAAGAACGGGACGATACTGAAAGGGTTCTCGATGGCCGGAAACGACAG
>JBIKIB010000253.1:0-5675 GCA_044361845.1 Chitinophagaceae bacterium
ACAGGTAAGAAGCTATCACCCAGGAAGATCATGATGGATACCCGCGACCGCATGGAGGAAGTCGGCAGGCAAATCAATCTGAACGGTGACATAAAAGATGACGGCAAGAGCCTTTTGCGTGACTATATATCCGAAGAGGAACTGCGTGCCTGCACAACCTGCAACGCCTGTGTCGAAGAATGCCCCGTGAGCATCAGTCCCATGGAGATCATCCTCTCCATGCGCCGGTACCTGGTGATGGAAGAGAGCAATGCCCCACAGGAATGGACGATGATGTTCGGGAATGTGGAGAACAACTTCGCACCCTGGAAGTTCGCTCCGGATGACCGGACAAAATGGACAACAGACGGGTGAAACAGGAGCAACCCGGAAGGAAGGATATATATAAACTGCGGTCGACCAGGGTCCTGTCCGGGGAATGACCTCCCGGTCATTGCGCCCCACCGGATCGTCCGGAATCATTGGTTCCGGTCTTTCGCTTCCGCATCATCCTCAACGCCATGAGGATGGCTGTCAAAGCGAACAGACTTCCCACGACGATGTGCACCACACGCTGGTTATCGCCGATGCGTTCCGCCACCCACTGGCCTCCAAGGATGAATACCCCGAACCCGATGCAAGTGCCGGTCCCTATGCCGGAGATATAGATATTTCGATCCGCCGGTCCGGATGCCAGTACACCACGGGTGAACAACACCGAACTCCACCCGAACCAGAAAGGTATTTGAAGGGGATTGACCGCACTCATCAGCATCCCCAACAGGAACCGGGGCATTGAAGCGGAGAGGATCGCATGCTTCTCCTCCCCGGAGGGCCGGCCCGCGGCCATGAAGCTGCCAACGGCCAGTGCGGTGATGATCAGGAGCGTACCTCTTTCCAGCCAACGAAAAAGACGATCATGACGGCGCACCCAGTCCATTGCGGAGAGCGATATCCGCACATAGGTGATCTCCACGAGCATTGCCCCTATGGCGAACAGGAACGCGGGTTTCATGCCATCACTCACCGAGATCTGCATGGCCGACACGTTGAGTGTGCCGAGGGGCAGGGTGCCGATGAAGCTGATCGACATCCCCGTGAGGAAAAGCTTTATGAAATGACGCAACCGCATATCAGAAGAAAAAATAAGTAACGTAAACGCATAGACGCTATTCCGGCATGGCAGCCAGTCTTGCGGAGATCGCCTTCTCCCTGCGAAAGACCGAGATACCCTTTCGGAAACCGAGGTAAGGTACACCTCTCTCGTGATTCAACCGGCTGACGCGTTGCAGAATATCCCAATGTCGTATGATCTCTTTCCATGCGAAGAGGATGTTGTGGCGGGGGTCGTACATATGTGTGGGTTCTGCGCCAGCACCATTGACCTCGATGACCACAAAATCCTCGCCGCGTTTGAAAGCCTCCCATTCCCGGAAGCGGATGTCGAGCCTCCCGAAATAAAAATCGGGTATCTCGTCAGCGATCATATCCATCCTGTGTTCCAGGGCCGCATCCACCAGGTGGGAATCATCCAGGAACAAGGCTCCGCGGGCATGATTGCCGATCGGAGACACTACGACGACCTCGCCGGGTGAGGGGATCCGGTGCGACCCGTCGCCGAGCGATTTTGCGATCTTATCCACATACATGATACCCCTCCTGTCCGCCGACAGCAGCTCCTGGATCGTGTAAACCCCATTGCCGCGAACCTTGAGGAACTCTTTTCGCACCACACCGGTCACTTTTCCCTTGGTCTCTCCGGGATACCGGAAGTAGAAGATCCCCACTTCACATTCAAAAGGCACATACTCCTGGATATGGAAGTCGAGTACGGCATTCGATGCGTAATGGTCCAATTCCTGTCTGTCATGAAGCTTTTTCACACCCCGGCCCTTTCCTCCGATATCCGGTTTCCCGATCATCGGGAACAGGAATCCCCGATCGGAGATCTTCCTCCAGACGGCATCTGCATCGATGCCGGTCCTGAAATGTTCGGTACGGGGATAGAGGTATTCGGGAAGGATGGCGTGTATGTCTTTTTTTGATTCGTTGAGCAGTCCGCCGTTCTCTATCGAGGGATTGGCTGCGTTGAAGAAGAAGAAAGAACGGCTCTTGATACCCAGCCATATCCAGTATGGTATCACCCATCCGTAGACGGCAGGGAACGACCAGTATTCCCAGTTGAGGAGGCGCACGAAGAAGGGGTGTCGAGTCAATTTTTGCAGGGTATTCATCCTTGCGATGGGGTGGGTTTGATGAAGTCGAGATGCAGGTCGTGGATGGTACCACTGCGGATGTCATGATAGGTCATGCTGCCGGCATCGCGACGGATGGCAATGGTGGTTATGCTCACGGTGCCAAGCGCTCCGTCGCGATCCATGAGCAGGTCGTTGTGCGGATCGCCATCCCCTGCCGATGTGTGGAAACGGATGATTTCACCGACCGAAGGCTGTGGATCCCGAATTATCCACTCGCGGAACCAAGACTCACGCTTACGCGTAACCGAAGCATCATAGAGCGTGGAGGATGACCAGATGCGGGGCAGGGATGGGTCCTGTTCTTGGATATGTCTGTCGACGCCGTCCCACCTGCATTCGAAGAGCTTTTCATTTGCCCAGATGATGGTCGTGAAGGGTTCTATCCCTATCAGGTCAAGCTCGGAGAAATGAAAGGCTGGATCGTCGACGCCGATCAGGTCGAGGAGGATCAGTCCCCTGCTCCTGCGATATGGGGGTGTATGCCGATGGCTGATGAATCCACCATTGAGGAGGACGACGATGCGCCCATGTTGATGCATTGCTATCCAGGTGCCACCGGCATCTGCATCCTTTGGGAAAGCGGTGAGTCCCGTCCCGGTATGGTATGTGGCGGGGGGATATGCCGGCAGTCGAGTGGACTTCTCATCCCTGTTCGAGGTGATCTGAACTGCATCTTTGAGGGGGATGAAGCTTACTGTGCACATGTATTCTTATGCTTCACCGTGGAAGATGCGACACCGAAACCATCGGGCAGGTCCATGGGTGCGAGTTCTTTTAGTCCTACACGGATGAGTGCCATGTGGTGGATCGTGTGTTCCAGGTTGTACAGGACCTCACGATGGTAGTTGGTATGGAACCGTATGGTTTCTTCTGCATCAACGCAATAGGCACCTTCGAGGATGAGTTCCCTATCGGGTTTCCCCAGGCCCTTACTGATTTCGCTGAGATGAATCAGCGCCAAGTCCTTCTCGGATTCAATGATCGGGTCACGTTCCCGGAGTTCATAATTCAGGATACCGGACTGGTATCCTTTTTCAAGGCATCGGAACATTTCGATGATATGCCTGACATGCTGTCCGATGCTGACATCAGACAAATTTCTGCAGGCTGCCCTGTATTGTTCGGGGGTGATGCGATCCAGAGAATCGGACAACTGTGTAAATGCCAGGTCTACTGCCTGCTGGAGTTGCATGTGTTCGTTCAGATTTGGTGGTTGAATCATCTGCTGAATGATGATGATCCTGTAAAGATAACGAGGACATGCTTATGAATACTGTAACACCGGACAGATTCCGCCCCGTGAAACAGAACTTGTTTTTATATTTGACATAAATAACCAAGATGCAGGCACCGGTCATGTCAGATCTGCACGCACGCGGAGAATCCCCCGAGGTGCTTTTCTGGGTAGGATGCGCGGGAAGTTTCGACCAGCGCGCACAGAAGATCACGAAAGCGTTCATTTCCATCCTCGACAAGGTGGGACTTCGTTATGCCATCCTTGGCCAGGAGGAGATGTGCACGGGGGATCCGGCGAGGCGGGCCGGCAATGAGTTTCTTTTCCAGATGATGGCCTGGCAGAACATCCAGACATTGAACCAGTACGGCATCAAGAAGATCGTCACGGCTTGTCCGCATTGCTTCAACACCCTGAAGAACGAATATCCCGAACTGGGCGGTCAGTATGAAGTTATTCACCATGCGACATTCCTGCAGCAACTGCTCGACGATGGCCGGATACGGATCAGGGAAGGCGGAGCATTCAAAGGCAAGAAGATCACCTACCATGACTCATGCTATCTGGGCCGTGCGAATAACATCTACGAAGCGCCCCGCAAAGTGCTGGAAGCGCTGGACGCGACGCTGACGGAGATGAAGCGTTGCCGCTCGAATGGCCTCTGCTGCGGTGCCGGCGGAGCGCAGATGTTCAAGGAGGAGGAGCAGGGGGTGTCGCGCGTCAACCAGGATCGTGCAGATGAGGCCCTTGCCACCGGTGCGCATGTGGTTGCCGCTGCCTGCCCTTTCTGCAACACCATGCTCACCGACGGCGTGAAAGTGCGGGAAAAGGAAGACTCGACAGAAGTACTCGACATCGCAGAGATGATCGCACGCTCCATCTGAAGGACGATGACCTGTAACTTTACATGACAATCGAACGTATGAACATCGAATATAAAAGACTGCTTCCCGAAAATTTCTCAGATGGATCGAGGGTATGGATCTACCAGGCGAATCGAATGTTCACCCTGTCAGAGGCGCTCGACATAGAGCAGATGCTGGAGGCCTTCACGGAGGGATGGAAGTCCCATGGTGCCGACGTCAAAGGCTTTGCCACTTTGTTTTTCGGACAATTCATCATACTGATGGCGGACGAGACGGCCACCGGTGTCAGCGGCTGCAGCACCGACAGTTCGGTGAGGTTGATCCGCCAGATAGAAGACCGTTTCAGCGTATCGTTATTCGACCGGCAGATGCTGGCCTTCCTTCGCAACGAGAAAATCGAGCTATTGCCATTGGGGCAGTTTGAATATGCGGTGGAAGGGGGATTCCTCAATGGGGAGACGGTGTATTTCAACAATACGGTACTGACGAAAAAAGCACTGCTGGAGCAATGGATGATCCCCTTGAAGGAAAGCTGGCTGGCGCAAAGGATGAAGGTTAACCAGTAGGTGCCGGTCGCGACTTTCCCTGTCCGGAAGGCTGCCCTTTCCCTTTTTGTATCACATCCTTTTGGGGTGTGGAGGGTTTTGCTTTTTGGTTTTTCTGATTCTTCGATGCGGGCTTCACATTTGCAAGATTATAGCTCAGGGTGAACCGGAAATTGCGGGTGCGCGTGAAGCTTTGGCTTTCCGTGGTGAAATTCAATCCCTCCGTGGTCGTTCGATACTGTTGCTGTACGAATGGGTCGACCGCTTGCACCGCGAATGCCAGCCTGCGGTTGAAGAACTTATACTGCCCTCCGAAGACCATGTTGACATTGCTTCTCACGCTGCCCTGGGGATTGGCGAAACGATTGAAGGATAGGTTTGAGGTGATGTTCCAAACCGGGGAAGGTGCGTAAGTGATATTCACCTTCGCATTGGCGGAGCTTCCATTCCGGTAGCGCTTCACTTCGATGTCGAAATCGCTGTATTTATTGAAAGTATAGGAAGCATTCGCATTCACGCGCAGTGATTTTGTGATCGGAAGGTTCACCCAGGTATTGGCTTCGAACTCTTGCCTGCCACTGATATTTTCCCAGGTCACCTGCGTTCTGCCATCCTCGCGCAATGTCCTTACCGTGGCGAAGATATCATCCACTCTGTTGTAGCCTATGCCCGCGTTCATCTGCCATTTGGAAAGGTTCTTTCCATAGACGATATCGAATGCATGGGCGGGCGATGGGCGCAGGTCAGGGTTTCCGAATCGGACATTGTAAGGATCGCTGAAATCGATGGCAGG
>JBIKIB010000254.1:0-5636 GCA_044361845.1 Chitinophagaceae bacterium
TGAATTTTGCACATTGGGCGAACCTCCCGGAAAGACCCTGACCCTTGCCCTTAGGGGCGATGAACATTCATATTTATTTTTATTCGCTCATTGCAAATAGGTGGCAACACCCCATACGATCATTGCACTATGATGAATACACTGACCGATATTCACAGAATGTTCGCCGAGTCTTTCCCCGAGGCGTTCCTGCAGGCCTACGCCTGGCTGATCTCCAAACGATTGGAGGAGGGACATGTCTGTATCGGAATCCAGGAACCGGAGGCCATGAAAGGGGAGATACCTTATCCCGTCTGTACCCCCGGAGAGCTGCTGTCCCTCAGCAGACTCGTAGGCAGGCCGGGCGACTGCAAGCCGTTCATCATCGACGGTGATCGGCTCTATCTGCACCGCAATCATCGGTATGAGACGCGGATCGTGGATCGCATTCGGGAGATGACCGCCAACGGCGCGGCGAAGGCGGCAGAACGCAGGGCCCTGCTCGAGGCGCAGGCCGAACTCATCCAGTCACTTGCTGCCGATTACGCGCTGAAGGGATTGAAAGAGGAGGAGTGTGTCGACTGGCAGCTGGTGGCCGCCCTCAACGCCCTGACGGATGACTTCAGCATCATCACCGGTGGACCGGGTACCGGCAAGACGACCACCCTGGCAAAGCTCCTGCGCATCCTGTACGCCTGCCAGCCCGGTGCACAGGTGGCCCTGGCCGCCCCGACCGGCAAGGCCGCCATGCGCATGCTCGAGTCGCTCAAACGCAGCGCATCCCAGTACCCCGACGAGGTTCGCCAGCGCATCGAAGCCCTGAAACCCTCGACCCTGCACCGTTTGCTCGGATGGCAGAAGGGGAGTGTGAATTTTAAATACAACGCCAAGCGGCCGCTGGAATACGACTTCGTCGTCATCGATGAGGCGTCGATGGTTGACTTGCCCATGTTCGCCAAACTGCTCGACGCCTGCGGCGAACGTACCCGCCTGGTGCTGCTGGGCGACAAGGACCAGCTGGCCTCTGTGGAGGCCGGAAGCCTGCTGGGTGATCTGTGCCTGGCATCGGACGAAGGCCTGCTGAACGGTTTTGAGCCTGCGGTCGCCGACTGGTTCAACGGATTCATTGCCGACCCTGCCAGGCGCATCACCGCCGCACACCACCGGGCGAAATCCGGACCGCTATCCGGACGCATCGTAGAACTCCGCCTCAGCCACAGATTCCTAGCCCAGGGAGATATCGGCCGGATCAGCCGGGCCATCATCGCCGGGGATGTCGCCGCCGTCAACGCCATGGTGGATGCGGCGGACAGCCTGGAGGTGAAATTCGACGCCGGTGGGGACGACGCGCAGCTGGAAGACTTCATCCTCGGTTACACGGATTACATTCGGGAGGGCGATCCCGGCAGGGCCATGGAGAAACTGAATCAACTTCGGGTACTCGTAGCCGTTAGAGAGGGTCCTCGCGGACTTTACGCCGTCAACCGCCGCATCGAACAGCTGCTGCAGGCGCGCGGCTTGTTGATGACCGGCACTGAATTCTACCATAACCGCCCCGTCATCGTCACCCGGAACAACTACGAGCTCGACCTCTTCAACGGAGATGTCGGCATCACCCGCAAGGTGGGCGACCGCTTTCGGGTCTGGTTCGAAGGACAGGACGGCCAAATGCGCGACGTGCCGGCCGCCTCGCTGAGCCATTGTGAAACGGTATTCGCGATGACCATCCACAAGAGCCAGGGGTCTGAATTCGATCGTGTGCTGGTGCTGTTGCCGGAGGGTACCGACACCATGATCCTCACCCGCGAACTCCTGTACACGGGTGTCACCCGGGCGAAAAAACAGGTGCTCCTGCAGGCGAGTACCGACACCCTGCTGCATACCACCGAACAGCGCGTGCGCCGCGTTTCGGGTGTGCAGCACCGACTGAACCACTAGAACACCTCCCCAAACCATCGATCAATCCCCGTAACAGATACCATGCCCATACACTTGAACGTATCCAACGACATTTCCGTCCTGGCCGCCGGGCTCACCGCCAGGGTGGGCGGACAGCACCGCGATCCCTTCCAGTCGGAGTGGGTCGTCACCCAGACCGCCGGGATGAACGACTGGCTGAAGCAACGCTTCGCCGCCGACCTGGGCATCGCCGCCAACATCCGCTTCTGTTCGCCGGATGATGTCGTTTCGCAGGTCCGTTACTGGCTGCAGCCGGCCGGCAAACAGCCGCTGGACCGAGAGATCGTCCGCTGGGCGCTCTTCGGACTGCTGGGCAACCCTGATTTTCAGACGGCGCATCCCGAGAAGGCCGCGTATTTCAGCGACAGCGATATCCGCCGGATCTCCCTGGCCGATGAGATGGCTGACCTTTTCGACCAGTACCAGATCTATCGGTCCGATCTGCTGACCGAATGGCGGCAACGCCGGATGAACGGCGAAGCGCCGGCCGACTGGCAGGAATGGCTCTGGATCCGGCTACAGGGGCAGTTTGATGCAACGCATATCGACCGGGTCGAGGCCAAACGCACCCTGCGCGAAGCCTTGCGGGATCCCGAAGCCAGAGCCCTGGTCAGCCGGCGCATGCCCACCCTGCAGGTCTTCGGCGTGGCCGTGATCACACCCTATCACCTGGAGATCCTATACGTGCTCTCCACGTTCATCGAAGTGTATCTCTACCTCGTGAACCCGGCCCCCGGTGAGTACTGGCTGGACGATACCACGGAACGGCTCTTGTCCGCCAAACGGCGCAGCGGTGTCAGGGCGCTGCCCCATGCCGCCAGCGCCAGCCTGGGCAACGAGCTGCTGATCAATCTGGGTCGCCTCATCAAGGAATCTTTCTCCCTCCTGTTCCGCGACGAAGACATGATCAACCTGTACGATCCCGAAGAGGCCTCCCCGCCCACCGGAGAACGGCTGCTCCATAAGATCCAGCGAGATATCCAGGGCAACCGCCACGGCGATGGACGCGAAGTGATCCTGCCAGCGGATATCCACGACGGCTCGCTCGTGCTGAGCGGATCATTCACCCCGCTGCGGGAAGTGGAAGCGCTCTACAACCACCTGGTGCGTTTGGTTGATGCGTCAGACCGAGGCATCTCCCCACGGGATATCCTCGTGCAGGTGACCGATATCGATACCTATGCGCCATATATCAAAGCGGTATTCGGATACGCCCGGTATCGCATGCCCTTCAGCATCGCCGACCAGTCGGTCACAGCCGACAACAACATGTTCACCGCCGTGCAGGCCCTGCTATCGATCGATGCCGAGCAGATGAAGGCGGAGGAAGTGCTCGAACTACTCGAATCGCCCTATATCCGTTCCCGTTTTGGCATCACCGACACGGAGGATATCCGCGACGCCGTCAGGCAGGCCGGCATCATCTACAGCCTCGAAGGGCGTAAGGAGGATGATACCCGATACATCAGCTGGCACCACGGCCTCAAGCGCATCCTCTACGGACTCTGCATCGGCGGGGGCGAGACCTTTGACGATGGTCGGGAAGACCTGCTGCCACTCGATTCCGCTGAAGGGGCCGGCGCGGCAGAGCGGATACGGTTCATCCATTTCGTGCACATGCTCGAGCAGTTGCTGGCGGAACGCCGCGCGCCCCGCACGATCGCCGGGTGGGCCGAATACCTCCGCAGGCTCCTGGAACAAATGGTCTTCGAGGCCGGCGCCAAGGATGATGAAGACCATCCGCATTTCATCACCCTCATCGAAGAGATGTCTACGCTCGATGAACTCGTCAAGGTGGAGGTGAGCTTCGAAGTGTTTCGGCACAGCTTCCTGCACCGCCTCACTCGCGAACAGCGCTCCAAGGCATTCCTCGCCCAGGGCATCACCTTCTGTTCGATGGTGCCCATGCGCAGCATCCCCTTCCGCGTCATTGCCATGCTGGGGATGGACTTTGACAAATTTCCGCGTCGCGACAGCGGCGTGAGCTTCAGCTACCTCGTGTCGGGTGAGCCGAGGCCCGGTGATCGCAACATCCGGAACAACGACCGCCACCTGTTCCTCGAGACCCTGCTCTCCGCAAGAGAGATGCTTTACATCAGCTACTGTTCGCGGGATGAGAAGGATGCTGCCCTGCGGCCGCCCTCCTCCCTGGTGGATGAGCTGATCGATTACGTCGCCAAGGGCATGACCGATCAGCCCGATACGGAACACCTGCGGAACGACTGGGTCTTGCAACATCCATTGCACGGGTTCAATGGTGCCTATTTCAAAGGCGATCCGGCCCTCAGGAACTATCTGCCCGAATCCCGCTTCCGGACCGGCATCGAGGTTAGCGTGGGTGCTCCGCGCACCCAGGCATTCGATCTGCAGGATGTCGACATCGACCGGCTGGTGAGCTTTTTGCAGAACCCGCCCAAGACCCTCCTGCAGCGTCAGTTCAATGTCAGCTACTACGACGAGGAACTGCTCCTGCCGGAGCATGAAGTCTTCGAGGTGGACAATCTTCAAAAACACGGCTTGCGGCAAGACTTGCTGGGCATGGATCCCGCGGACTTGTCAGCCTATGCCCACCGTCAGCAGCGCACAGGCAAGCTGCCCCTGCACAACATGGGAACCGCGCTGGCCGGGCATCTACTGGATGATATCGCAGTGATCCGCACGAGTTTCGACACCGCCCGCAAGGGCCGTACCTCGGAGGATGCCGCCATCGACATCAAATTGACGGAAGGCCGGTTGATCGGGCGAATCGGCGGCCTGTACGAAGATGAATACATCGTCGTATGTACCTCTTCCAATCACTTCAAGTACGTCCTCGCCGGGTATGTCCGTTACCTCGCATTGATCGCAGCGGGCCGAAGCATGTCGTTTGTCTTCATTACCAAGGGTGTCGAAGGCCTGCATCGGATCGATGCGGGTACCATCCCTCAGGCTGAAGCGATCGAGCGTCTGGAGCAGTTTGCTGGATACTACCGGAGTGGACACGCCGAGTATTTCCCGTTCCATCCCAACCTGGCGCGAGAGGGGTTCGAGATGATCCTGGAAGATCATGAATCCTTCATGGATCAATTGGAGGCGCTGGAGGAAAACGACAAGAATTTCGATTTCAATGATGAATACCTGCAGAAAGCCATCGGGCATGGATTCTTCTCGAAGGATGGATATGAGCACCTGAAGGCGAATGTGATGGAGATCATGCGACCCATCTCCGGTTATCTGCCCGCATTATTTCCTGTTAAAAAGAAAAGAAAGCAATATGCCCCAACACCACAATGATTTCGATCCCTCGAAAGTGACATTGTCACAGAGCAATCTCATCGAGGCCAGCGCCGGTACGGGCAAGACCTTCTCCATCGCGCTGATGGCCGTTCGCCTGGTGGTGGAGAATCGTCTCCCCCTGGAAAAAGTGCTGATGGTGACGTTCACGAAGGCCGCCACCGCCGAGCTCGAGGACCGGGTGCGTTTGTTCATCCGCAACGCCCTTCGCCTGGCACGCAAGGGGGTGTTCGGCCGCGATCCGCTGGGCGTGCTGCTGGCGGGTTACTGCGATACCGAGGAGAAGCGCCATGGCACAGAAGCGCTGCTCGCCCAGGCGCAGATCGACCTCGACCGGCTGAACGTCAAGACCATCCACGGATTCTGCCAGCAGGTGATGAAGGAATATTCATTTGAAACGGGACAGGTGTTCGGCGCCGAAACGC